>CAYSHN010000249.1:0-5616 GCA_964430815.1 uncultured Calditrichota bacterium
CGACAATTTTTTCATCGATATGGGTTATGTCTATTTTGAGTTGTTCGGCCTCTTCGTTTTTAGATTTTATCCCTTCCAGAAAATCCGCTTTTTCGGTTTTCAATGCCCCGATCTGTTCATCGGCCGCAGCTAGCAATTCTTTTACTGTAAGCGGGGATGTTTTCTTGGTGGCAGCAAAGGCTGCTTTATAGCGACTCGCTTCATCAGGTATAATGCCATCGAAAGTTTTAACATAACTTTCAAAATTATTTAGAGCAGTACCCAGTTCGGCGGCAGCTTGTAAAATGGCCTTTGCCAGATTTTCATCTACCTTAGCAGCAGAACTGGATACGGGAGAAGGTTTTTGAATGACGGTTTGCGTCACTGAGGGTGGAGCGGTTGGTTGCTGCGCATTCGTTTCTGCAGCCTCAGTAGTTTGTTCCTCGGGTACTTCTTCGTGAGAAAAGAGTATATTTTCCACGGCACCACTTAAGCGGCGGAAAATGCCTTCTTTCCTTTCTTTTTCATCGGCCATCTTTGAACCCTCCCCAAGAAGTTCAATTACATAAATTTAGAACAAAAAATCAATTCTGCCAAGCAGAAGTTATCAACGGAAGGAATTTACGTAATTGTTAATACAACGTTGCATAAAAACGGAATGAACACAACCAAATTACATGGAGCCAGGAAGATTGTCAATTTGTTTTATATATTCAAGGAACAAAGAGACAAAGATAGGCACTCTGGCACTGAGTAAAAAGTACCTGAGTACCTGAGTACCTGAGCAGTGAACTACGTTTTGTCATCCTAGGCAGAACCCGGGATCTGAATCGCTTCCGAGGTGGTCAATGATATCTGCAATCTTTGCACCTGTCTGACGTCAGGCAGGCGAAGTCGGGAGACGGGGTGTATGGATTGATATTTTTACCCACCCCTACTCCCTCCCTGCCGCCGGAAGACAGCCAGCAGGGGGGAGTAGGGGAAGGTCAATTAATTAACCACGTCTGTATCCTCAGACATTAATTCGCGAAAAATAACGCCATTTCAAGTTATTTATTTACAGGAAAAAATCTATTTAGAAGGAAGTGAAATTAAACCTTAAGGCACCCTCAGCAGGTTTCTTTTAAATTCTTCAACCAGAACCCGCAACTGTTCCTGGCTTTTGAATGAATTATAACGTTCAATGGTACTAAAAGGCAGAAATTGTACGGCGGCAAAGGTCAGATTACTGCTTTCCTGCGCCGTAATACGGACACAGGTGGCTTTCACTGTTATTTTTTCTTTGGATGGAATTAGAATCTCCAGTTCGATGACATCACCCGGTTTAATAGAGTGATTGACCTGAAAACTGGCACTGTTCTGAGCCATATCTTTCATGGGCGTAACATCGCTGGTCCCAGAAGACAACCGGTACTTGATCTTCGCATTCGGTACTTTGTACCGATCGGCATGCCGCCGATCCAGATCGTATAAATACATACCTCATTCCTAAGTCTTGTCTAGAGAACCTGACAGACACTTTATTCTATCTACCTTGCATAATAATATACCCCTATATAGAAATGGTGATGTACATCACTTCTGTTCATAATTTTAAGTGTAGTTCCTTGTCCGATTAAACGGGATTAAAAAATAATAAGTATTTTTTTATGCAGATTAATTTGATTTATGTATATTATTAAATAATATTTGATAATCCTTGACAACATATAGATAGATTAAACCAGGAGGTGCAATGAAAATCATCATCTTTTCGCTCAGCTTTTTATTCCTTGTCGGATGCTCGAGTAGGATTGTTACCTTTGAACAATATTCTGTAGCCATGAATCTGAAGGTCGAAGCAGACAGTTCGGTTTACATCGGCAGTGATGAAAAATTCAGTGGTGTTTTATGGTTAAATCCTATTCTGATTCAGGAAAAAATTGCGGTTAACGAAGTGAAACTGATCCAGAACTTCGGCAAATATTACGTCTGTGCCGATAATTTCAAGAATGTCTGGCAGATCGAACCAAAAAGCGACGGTGTTTCGGCTAATTACAAAGCCTTAGATGTTACTCCCGATGATACAAGTGATGTCTATAATGATGTGGGATTCTCACGCTATGGTTCAAAAGACAAAGCCTGCGTTAAATTCAGATATAATAAACAGGAGATTTTCATAGACAAGAAGGGCAAAATCAATGAAAAATGTAAATAAAGTAGCAGCAGTTTTATTGATCTTATTCCTGGGATCTACCCTGTTTGCCCAGGATATTGAACAATTATATGAACAGGCCAGATCGACTTTACTGGCAGGAGATTATCAAAGGGCTGCGGCATTGATAGCCGATGCCCAGCAAAGAATCCAACTCGATCCCAACCTGGATCCCAATGGGGCTTATACTAAAAAACTCCTGCCGAGACTGGAGCAGGCTGCCGATAATATGGCCGAAATTGCCAAAGCGCTTGATGCTCTCTATCAAAGTACACAGACCGGTACTGTTCTTCCGGAGTTGCCCCCTTCTCCTGAAGCAGTCGATCAATACACAGCTCTGGTAAAAGATGCCAGCCAGCAACTCCTGACCAAACGTGATTCTATTCTGGCCAGTCATGAACTTGATCCCGAATTCCGCGAAGCTATCCGCAAAGTCCAGAGCTATGCCCAGGTTGAACAATTAGCTACCACCGGAATTATTCAACAACTCTCGGATAAATTTACATACATGGCAGTGGCATTTACCGATTCTCTGAAATCCCTAGATCTGCGGTACCAGGAGCTCACTGCTCAACTGGAAAAGATGAAAAAATCTGCCACGGCCAGCCGGGCTGAGCGGGATAAGTTACAGGCGCAATTAACTCAATTATCCCAGGAACGCCTGAATTATATGAACACCATTTCAGAAATGCTGATTGGTGAACCGACAGCCGAAAACGAACAAATGCGTACTGCCTTGATCAACAATAATCTGGAAAATGTGTTCAGCAGTGTGATTCAGAATGAGACCAATCGCGTGCAGCAACTTGAACAGGTTGATTCAACCGGTTATAAAGAACTGGTCAAACAATTTGATCGCCTTAAGAACTATAACCAGATTTTCCTTAAAAACAATATAGCTCAGGACCAAGCAGGATTATTAATCCAATATGAAGCAGCTATCAAAAACGTAAAGGTTCTGACTCCCACAAAATTTAATTTCTGGTTGTGGATAATATTACCATTGGCGATTATCATGCTGGCGATCATTATTTATCGTATCATCAAACTCGTACCCAAGGAACCTAATACCCCGCCGCCGCCTGCTCCTAAACCGGAACCATAATCATCAGGATTTTATAATAAAAAAGCCTTACCAAATACCGGATTTGGTAAGGCTTTTTTCTACTAATTAAACCTTTACTTTCCGTCAGATTCTTAACACCATCACAATCTTTTGTTTTGTACTAATCTATAACTGATAATAAGACGATAATTGCATATAGACTTCAAACTTAATCTGATGTGGTCGTAACTGAGAATCACCTGACATGCAGTATAGAGTTTATCCAGATGATTTGATAATTTTTAATTGAGTAATCCGAAAGGATCGCGGAGGTTTTATGGTCACAGTGAAGAAGACACTAAAAACTTCATTAAAAAAAACTAAAACTGTCAAGCATGAAGCGAAGGATGCTAAAGATCAAATGGGGAATTTACAACAGCAAATCGAGAAGCTTGAGGAAGAAAAAATCATGTTTCATGGTTTGCTCGATACGATTCCCGATGTCATATATTTTAAAGATCGTAAAAGTAGATTCCTGATGGTCAGCAAAGCCGGAATTGCCAAGTTTGGCGTTAAAGATATGGATTACTTGTACGGTAAAACCGACTTTGATATTTTTAGTTCCGAACATGCCCAGGACGCCTTCAATGACGAACAGAATATTATTGCTACGGGCAATCCAATTATAAACAAAGAAGAAAAAGAAACCTGGGAAGATGGTAAAATAACCTGGTGTTCATCATCCAAGGTTCCTCTGCGGGATACCCGTAATAATATAAGCGGGATTGTCGGTATATCTCGCGATATCACCGAAAAAAAAGAAACCGAAGCAAAACTCAATAGATACCGTGAAAATCTGGAACTAGCCAAACACGAAACTGATATGATCCTGGCCAACCTGGAAGGAGGACTATTTCTTCTAGATCGAGACCTTATGATTGGTTCACAACATTCCGTAGAATTGAATCCAATTTTTGAAGAAACGGATCTGGCCAATAATAACATCCTGGTCATCCTGCAGAATAAAATTAATGATCCTACTTTAGAAGCAACACGATCCTATCTGGAACTTCTACTTGAGGATGAGAAGGATGAGGAATTGTTCAAAGATCTGAATCCTTTAATTGAAGTTCCGACAACCATTCAGCAGAAAACCAAATTCTTGACCTATAAGTTTCGCCGGATTAAAAATAAAGAGAATAAGACAACCGGCCTAATCGCTACGGTTAATGATGTCACTAAAGAAATAATGCTGCTGCGCTCACTTGAGGAAGAAAAAGCCGAGAGCAAAAAGAAGATGGACTGGATGTTGTGCATCCTGAATATCGATCCTTCGCTGTTAAAAGATTTTATTGTTAGCGTCGAGGAGGAAATGAGTCACGTTGATGGCGCTCTGCAAACCTTAATTCAAAACCAGAAACAGGATGATGTTCTGGATGGTATTTACAGATCTATTCACACCATTAAAGGTAACGCCAGTCTACTGGAGTTGAATTTTCTTGCCGATCAGGCCCATTTGGCTGAAGATACGGTTAATATTCTCAGAAAAAAAATCCAGATCATGAGAGAGGATAAGAATAAACTTGCCCAAGAAGTTGAGGGCATTCATAAAACCTATGAGGAGTTAAAAGGATTGATCGATCAAATCAGTAAAATACATGATCAATTCCGTCCCAAACGCAGTTATGAACACCAGCGCCTGATCGATTCCCTAAATCGATTGATCGATACTCTGGCCAAACAATACAAGAAAAGTGCTATTCTCGATCATAAAGAATTGGTCGGTGATACGATTCCCTATCAATACCGGCTGGTGATTCGCGATATTCTGGTCCAATTTGTCCGCAATTCTATGTATCATGGTATTGAAACTACCAACGACCGGAAAAAATATGGTAAAGCGGAGAATGGAAAAATAATTGTTTCGGGTAAAACTGAAAATGGCGGATTCGTTTTATGTTTTGAAGATGATGGCCATGGTATTGACTTGAATAAATTGAAAAGGAAAATGCTCGAATCCGGTAAGCGCTCGTCAGCAGATATTGATAAATTGAGCACAGCGGAAATGATGCAGTTTATTTTTATGCCCGGTTTATCGACGGCAGATAGCGCAGACCTGACTGCCGGCCGTGGTTATGGTTTGAACATCGTAAAACAGAAAATCGAAAAAATTGGCGGCAAGGTTGCAGTTGAATCAAAACAAAATGAATTTACCCGGTTTATAGTTACCTTGCCTCTGGCCACAGCAAATAAAAACGCTGCACCATCAGCGTAATCGAAAAATTAGTATCAAGTATAAAGCCTGCTAAAGTGCTTCCAGCAACGGGAAGTATGCCTGTTGCAATTCCGTGAGTCAAAACAACAATTGAGGATTACAATTTTTTTATTTTTTCGCCTG
>CAYSHN010000250.1:0-5599 GCA_964430815.1 uncultured Calditrichota bacterium
CAAAGGATGACAGAGAGAAGATCCTGAAAGAATATAGTATTTTTTTGAAAAAGACTCCGTTTGCGAACCACTGGCCCGGATCTCAGCAGTCTGGATGCTGACTAACCGGAAGGAAAGACCGACAGCTGCTTCACGGTTGACAAATTCTTTATCGACCAGTTCCTCTCTGTACTTTTTCTTTTTTTCTTTTCCAAAGGCTGTCTTTTCGTAAACGATCTTCCCTTTTTCGTCTTTCTCGTATTCACCTTTCCAGACCTTCTCTTTTACTTTCTCTTTGCCTTTTTTATCCTCAACCTGATAGGCAGTAACCGAACCGACGACCATAGCGTCTACACCCAGAATTTTACCAAATTCAACGATTGTAGAATCATTAACCACACCACTCATCTGCAGTGCGTGCTCTTCCAGTATCTTCTGCAATTCTTTCCGTTCCAGAATTGAAAAGTAATTCGTACCCCACAGTTGATTGGTGAATTTATCGGCAACAATTTCACCGATATTTCCCGGACCGCTGAAATCGACAACAGCCAGTCGTTTGAGATCGGAAACATTATATTCCGCCGGTTTGGTTATTTCGATCATGGCTGATTTGGTACAACCACTTATGAATAAACCAGTAAGAAGAAGAATACCTGTTATACGCATAAAGTCCCTCTTCATTTTTTAGGTGGATTTAGTCCCCAGCGCACCAGGCAACTGGCCCAGGTAAATCCAGCGCCAAAAGTTGCTAGTACCACGATATCCCCCTTCTTCAAGCGGCCTTCCAGATATGCTTCGGAGAGAGCCAGGGGAATCGTTGCCGCAGTGGTGTTGCCATAGCGGTCAATGTTGATACAAACCTTCTCCGGATCAAGTTTCATCCGTTTGACTGCCGCATCAATGATACGTAAATTGGCCTGATGTGGAACAAATAAGGTCACATCATCCCCGGTCAGACCATTTTTTTCCAGGATCTCGGCCGAGACATCAGACATCCCCTGTACGGCAAATTTGAATACACTTTTCCCATCCTGATAAATGTAATGCCATTCATTTTCGACAGTTTCAATCGAAGCAGGATATTTGCTGCCGCCCGCTTTCAAATATAAATAGTCCACACCGGCACCGTCGGCATACAGAATATAATCCAGCAAGCCGACCTGTTCATCCGGAGCAGGTTCCAGCAGAACCGCACCGGCGGCATCACCAAACAGAATACAGGTATTGCGGTCCTTATAGTTGGTGATCGATGACATTTTGTCCACACCAACTACGACCACTGTGGAATATCTGCCGTTCTCGATAAATTGAGCACCGATCGACAAAGCATACACAAAACCTGAGCAGGCAGCGGAGATATCAAAGGAAAACGCTTTTTTAGCACCAATTTTTTGCTGGATCAGATTGCCGGTACTGGGGAAAAACATATCCGGAGTGATTGTAGCCACTATAATAATATCGATCTCTTCTGCACTTATCCCCCGCTGGACCAAGAGTTTTTTTACCGCTTCTGCCCCCATATCGGATGAAGCCTTATCACCATCAAGAATCCTGCGCTCTCGGATACCGGTCCTGGTGCGGATCCATTCATCGGTGGTATCGACCATCTTTTCCAGGTCAGCATTACTCAATATTTTATCAGGTACCCAGTGACTGATTGCAGAAATATACGCACGTTTCTTCACTCTTCTTTATCTCCTCTGTGTCTGAATGTCTCAGCAATATGTTCATTCACCTTTTTCAAACTCATTCGTTCAGCGACCGCGATGGCATTTTTGATTGCTTTGGAAGTTGAACGGCCGTGACAGATGATCGAAATGCCGTTTACTCCCAGCAGAGGGACTCCGCCGTATTCCTGATAATCATAGTTACGGCGTAATTCCGAAAAAGCCGGTTTAACCAGCAGCGCTCCCAGATTAATCAACAGATTACTGCCTAAAACACGTTTAAATCCTTTGGTCAATACCCCCATTACGCTTTCGGCGAATTTTAAAATAATGTTGCCTACGAAACCGTCACATACTACGATATCGACTGTTCCTTTCAGAATATCCTTACCCTCAACGTTCCCGTAAAAACCACGTAAATTTTGTTTCATCAACTGATGGGCAGCCTGATATAGTTCATTCCCTTTTTTTTCTTCTTCACCAATATTCAGTAACCCGATGCGTAAATTGGCATTACTATAAAGGTGATCAACATAAATTCCAGCCATTACACCAAACTGCATCAGATTCACCGGTTTACAATCGGCGTTAGCGCCAACGTCGATCAGGAATACAACACCAGTTTCACTAGGTATGAACGACCCGATAGCCGGGCGCTGGACTCCTTCAATCCGGCCAAGATACAGCAAGCTGGCCGCCATTTGCGCCCCCGTATTTCCTGCGCTGACAAAAGCCTCTACCTCCCCTTGCTTGTGTTTACCGATTCCTACCAGCATGGAGGCATTTTTTTTGGTCTTTAATACCTCGGTTGGTGATTCATTCATGCTGATTTCTTCAGCAGCATGAACGATTTTTATGTTCAGGCCCTGCCAGTCATGGTACGGCGCAAATTCCTGTTCGATTCTCTCTTTAGCGCCGATCAGTACCAATTCATTGCGAGCAGCAGTTTCCTTTTGATATAAATAAGCCCCTTCGACAGGAGCCTGAGGGGCATAATCACCACCCATCGCATCTAAAGCAATACGCATGGAGTGAATTCCGGAATTATCTATCTACAGCGGTTAACTTGTTGTTTTTGGTGTGTATATCGCTTTGCCCTTGTAGTACCCGCAATGCGGACAAACATGATGTTGCAATTTCATTTCACCACAATGATCACAACGCGTCAGATTTTCCGCCTTTAAGCGGGCAGACCAGGTTGCACGTCTTTTATCGCGTTTGGATCGCGAGATTCTCCGTTTTGGATTTGGCATATATGCTCCTACCTTATTAACATTTTCAGTTTCTCCAATCGGGGATCAATTTGTCTGGTTGTGCAGGAACAACTCTGGTGATTCCAATTGGCGCCACATTGAGCACATAAACCCTTGCAATCTTCCTTGCACAGTAACTGCAAAGGCCGGCTCATTAAAAAAGTATCCTGAATCGCTTTACTGATATCAATTTCCCGGGTACCCTCAGGTAAAATTTCAATCTCTTCGTCTTCATCCAATTCGCTATGCCCGAGCTGATATATTTGCTCTACTTTGTCGTCAAATTCGGTTTCATACTCATCCAGACAGCGATCACATTTATAGCGGGCCTGGGTATGGATATTAATTTGGAACCGGAATATATCATGAATTTTATCCACTATAATCTTTAACGCAAGTGGATATGGATAAAATTCTTTATTATATAACTCAAGATCCTCAGCATTTACTTCCAGATTAAATTCATGAATTCCCTCGCTGAGGTCATGAATAAAAATTTTCTCCATAAGCAATTAATATAAGAAATGAATTTTCGAATATCAACAATGCCCAGGGAAATTTTTAGTGCAGGATATCGCTATTTTTTAAGTTCCTTGACAATCCGCATGGTATCTATAGCAATGACCAGTTCCTCATTGGTCGGGATCACCAGTACCTGCACTTTGGATTTATCCGTACTGATGTTCCGTTCCCCTTTGTCAACAGCCTGATTCTTGGCATCATCCACTTCAATACCATAAAATTGCATATTGTTGAGCGAATCGCGGCGCACTACAATGGAATTTTCTCCGATTCCACCAGTAAATACAAGGGTATCCAGACCACCCATGGCGGCTGCATAAGCACCAATGTATTTTTTCAAACGGTAACAAAATACCTGATGGGCTAAGCGGGCCCGGTCATTACTGTCATAATACTTCTCAATTTCACGCATGTCGCTGCTGACCCCGCTCAAACCCTGTATACCGCTATGTTTATTGAGCATGGTATTGGCTTCATGCATGGACAATTCCTCTTTTTGCATAACATGTAAAACCACCGCCGGATCAAGATCACCACTGCGTGTTCCCATCAACAGCCCTTCCAGCGGGGTAAAACCCATGGAAGTATCGATGGACTTACCATGATTGATGGCTGTAATTGAGCAACCATTGCCCAGATGACAGGTCACGATTTTTAACTGGTCTTTAGGTTTCTTCAATATAATTGCTGCCCGGTCCGATACATATAAATGCGAGGTGCCGTGAAAACCATAACGCCGGATTCCATGACGCTGATATAACACATATGGCAGCCCATAAATGTATGCATAATCAGGCATGGTTTGATGGAAAGCTGTATCAAACACGCTGACCTGGGGGACATTCGGCAACAATTCCTGGATAGCGCGGATACCTTTTAAATTTGCCGGATTATGCAGGGGTGCAAAGTCCATACAGCGGGCAATTTCCTTGATAACTTCTGGTGTAATTAACATCGAACTGCTGAATGCTTCACCACCATGTACAACCCGGTGACCAACGGCTACTATTTCATTTTTATCTTTTATTACACCATGATTCTTACTGAGCAGAATACCCAGGACGTATTCAATGGCCACCGTATGATCGAGAATTTCACCGCTGAGACGTACTTCCTCACGGTCATGTGGTTTATGGGTCAGCATGGCTCCGGCCATACCGATGCGGTCCACTATACCCTTGGCCAGTAAAAACTGTTTTTCCGCATCGAACATCTGATATTTAACCGATGAACTCCCACTATTCAACACTAAGATTTTCATTAATCTGCCTCGATTTCGTTTGTTGGTGTCAAGTCAGCAATAAAATTTTACTAATGTTTTTTATAATCAAAAAATCCTTTGCCAGTCTTTACTCCCAGGTGCCCGGCCCGGACCAGTTTACGCAGCAGCGGACAGGGCCGGTACTTGGCCTCACCCAATTCTCTGAATAATGTTTCCATCCAGGCCATTAATTCATCCAGGCCGATCATATCGGCGATAGAAAGAGGTCCCTTGGAAAAATTAAAACCAAGTTTAATGGCGGTATCAATGTCTTCGGCGGAGGCGACTCCTTCCATTAATATATACATGGCTTCATTCAGCATTGGTACAATAACCCGGGTAGTGATATATCCCGGATATTCAAATACTTCCACCGCTGTTTTATCCAGTGTTTCCGCAAACGCCTTGGTCAGTTTAACCGTTTCATCAGATGTTTTCAAACCCCGCACAATTTCTGCCACCGGAATTTTAGGGACCGGATTAAGGAAGTGCAAACCGATAACTTTATCCTGACGTTGAGTGACTGCAGCTATCTCGGTTATACTGAGCGTCGAGGTATTGGTTACAAAGATAACGTTCTTGTCGCAAATAGTGTCGATCTTTTTTAAAATGTTCTGTTTAATCAGCAGATTTTCATTGATCGCTTCAATAACCAGGTCACCTTGCGCTGCATTGTTAATATCACTGGTAACCGTTACGCGGGACATGATTGCTTTTTTCTCCGAAACAGTCATGGTCCAGCGGGCTATTTCGGCATCCATTCCCGCTTCCATCTTTTTTAAGCCCTGTTGAGCCAGTGCATCGGTCCTCTCGATTAAAATTACGTCCATGCCTTTGGAAGCAATCAGTTGTGAGATACCCTGGCCCATGGTGCCGGCTCCCAGAACCACAACTTTCTTGATGGCATGTTCTTTATC
>CAYSHN010000251.1:0-5592 GCA_964430815.1 uncultured Calditrichota bacterium
GCGATTCCGATTATAATATATTTCCAACTCCGGGGAGTAATATAGTTAAATATTAACCGGTCCAGCAAGCCCAAAATATTTCTCTGCCATTCCGTTTGCCCAAAAGCACCCAGAAAACCGACAGTAGTGAATTTAAAACTCGAAAATATAGAGAGGAATTCTTTCATTTCGGGGATGCTTACATATCGCCATTCCCTTTTGACAAAATGTTGGCGGCAAAAACGGTGGAATGGTGAAGCGATCAGATTTTCAGCAAATAGCAATTCACCTCCGGGTTTAAGGGATTTAAGGATCTGGGCAAACGTTTGAATCTGCAGATCTTTCTTATTATTTCGCCCGATTACGCCAAGTACCGATTTAAACATTACTATATCGAAAAAAGCCTTGTAAGGTATGTCAAGTGCATTTATAGCAGCGTATTGAATCAAGTGCTGTACATTATATTCAGTATGTTTTTGTCTGGCCGCTTCGGTAGGTCCATTAAGATCACTGCAAATTACTTTGCTGCCCTTTTGTGCCAGCCATAAAGATAATCCACCATTATAAGCACCGATCTCCAAGGCCAGGGAGTTTGCGATATCATGGGAGGTATGGGATTGCCAGTAGGCTAGTGCATAAGACCAGTTTAAAGTATCCCATTCAATTATTTCGTTGAGATATTTAATGTTTTGAATTTTTATTGACCTCTGCAATTCGTTTTAGTCGAAATGACCTCTACAAATATTAAAGCAAGTTTGGTCATGATCATTCGAATCTTATAAATTATTAAAAATTCAATAAATCTATGATCCGAAACAAAGTAATAAAAAATAGGGTTAATTTCTATTTATTCTAAGTTATGAGCTTTTTTATCCAGTGTATTTTGATTACAAAGGACCGTATAAAAAGAATTATAAGGTGTTTACCTACATTTGTTTTATAGGTAGTTGAGATACAGGATGCATTTCCCATCTGTTTGAGGATTTACATCAGAAATTATAACTAAAGGTCATTTCAGATAGACCATCTTGCGTGATTGTACAATTTCATTAGCTTTAATCCGATAGTTATAGACTCCGCTCGATTATTCATACCCCTGGTTATCTTTCCCGTCCCTGTTTATCGTTTTTAATCCTGCTTTTGGGTCTCGTTTATAGGAATTCTGACTTCATTGCCTAGGAGATTATATAGAATTGAACATACAGGCGAATCTTGATGGAGGGCATAATTAATCTTAGTTTTTTGACGACGTAAATACCCCAAATTAAATAATCAACCGTTAGTTGTAAACCAAACAATCAAGACAAGGAATTTCGTCCACGCCGAACTGATCTTTGTTCTGGTATACCAAAAATTTACGCATCTTAATATATAGGTCACTATTCCAAATATCTTCCAGGCTATCTTTCAGAATATTCCCATAATTATAGTTACGTTTTCGTTGTTGATTTGTACAAGGATATACTGTCCCATCTGTATCAATAAACATTGTATACCAGGGCCAGAAACAATTTGAATAAGGTCTTGGCCCCTGGTGGCATGGTACAAATTCTAAATTAGGTTTAATTACATAACTGTCAACATTAGCATCTACACAAAATCTCTTAATTTTATCCATGTCTTCTTTATAGTAATCAAACTTGATAGTACTGACCTTTAATAAAGGCCATTTTAATTTATTTACGCGTTTGAAATTCATTAAATAACTAATCGCTTCTCTGACCACGTTTACATCGCCCCCTACTCTGTATGTTTCATATTGGGATTGAGTCCAACCATCTAATGCCACTGAAACTTCTCCTATACCTCCATTGATTAATTCTTTTATTTTTTCTTTTGTGGCAAGATTAAAATTTGAAGAAAAATAGGTGTAGATATTATCTGCGGAGGCAGATTTAATGATTTCTGTAATATAAGGATTTACCAAAGCTTCGCCAAAGATATAGAATGAAATGCGCAAAGCAGATTCCTTAATTTTATCGTGCATTATGAGATAGTCAGTATGTTTCATCCATTTTTCTTCCGGTAGTAGCATATCACTTTTATTCTTTACGCATAAAGGACATTTCAAATTGCATACTGCAGACGCTTCTATTTTAAACATAAAAGGCTTGCAATGAAGTTTTGATCTTTTTAATGTTCTTTCCAAGACGGCGAGTATTACATTTATTAATTTAGATGGTTGTTTAACAATTGCATAATATAGAGTCGGGAAAATTACAGACTTCCAATAATAATTGAACTGATTTGTATAAAATATCTTTTTATCAACTAGTTTTGTCATATTGCTTAATCCCTCCACACACGATTGGTGATTGCATATAATCTTTTTACATATCTCAAGATCTTGTGACAATTTCTTGAAAAACTAAAAACATTAAAACTGCGTGAATCAGTGGCTGAATCCAATCAAAAAGAATTTATTTATTACTCATAATACTAAAATAGTTTTAATACTATCTCTAACAAACCTGCAGATTTCAATCCCTAAATAATAAAGTTTGTTAATATATTTTTAATATACAAAAATGAATTAAAAATATGTAAAAATATTTCAATCTAGTTAACACTGTTTTGATGAATTACATGTATTTCTAAAACGTCTTAGTCAAAAAATTGGCTTTTATGTTATTCAAATACCTTACAAATACTGAAAAAACATTATACACAAATAAAATGCCATTATCTTACAATACGATTATTTTATAGCTATTCCGATAATAACATATCTCCAACTTTGTGGTGTAACATAATTAAATATTAGTCGATCCAGTAATCCTAAAATAAACCTTTGCCATTCATTTCGGCCAAATGTACCAAGAAAACCAACTGTTTTATATTTAAAACTTGAAAATATGGAGAAGAACTCCTTTATTTCCTCAATGCTTACATATCGCCATTCGGTGCCCCATTTGCCAAAATGCTGGCGGAAAAAACGGTGGATAGGTGAAGCAGGCAGATTTTCAGCAAATAATAATTCACCTTTCGGTTTAAGTGATTTGTATATTTGTGCGATGGTCCGTGTTTGTAATTCAATTTTATTATTACGTCCGATGCCTCCTAGAGCTGACCTGAACAACACAACATTAAAATACGAATCATATGGAATGTCGAGTGCGTCAATTGATTGATATTCGATAAGGTGACTTAATCCATACCTTTTGTGATTTTCCTTTTCTTTATTCGTCAGTCCATCGAGATCATTACAAATTATTTTGCTACCTTTTTTCGCTAACCATAAAGATAGACCACCATTATGTGCACCAATCATTAGAACCAGAGATTTTGATAAATCATGGGAAGTATTTGCTTCCCAGTAGGAAACTGTAGCTAACCAGTTAATTATATCCCATCCGGTAATTTCACTCAACTTAATTTTGGTTTTGCGTTTTATCATTTTACCTCAAATACTGATTATTCTTTGGCTAAGATAGCTAAAAATTTATTGGCTAGTATTTTATAGTCATGATTCTTCATTACATATTCCCTGCCATTTTCACCTAAAATTTTTCTCTCATTATCACTCAGCTTATATAACTGCATCACTGCCTCAGCAACAGCTCGTGCGTTTTCTGGTTCAACTGTAATGCCACACTTTGCTTCAGAAACCATGTCGTTTCCAGCTGCGCTGGCCAGTATGATCGGTTTGGCGGTCATCATGTAATCCATCAGCTTGTTCGGTGATATACCAAATCTGAATAATGGTTGGTTTTGTAAGCCAAGGTATAAAATGTCGAATTTTTTTAACAGCGAAGGTATAAATTCCTTTTTGACGGGATTAAAGAATACTATATTATTTAAATCTAATCCTTTAGATAAAGTAATTAAATTCTCCTTTTCTGGTCCATTTCCCATAATCATAAATATTATTTTGTAATTCTTTAACAAAGCAGCAGCTCGGATAAAAACTTCCAGCGCATTTGCTATTCCTATTGCACCAGTATATGCAACTACGAAATATCCAGCGGATTTATATTTCTGTAATTCAGGTCCAGGATAGTCATTTAATACATACTTTTCATTTTTTTGCCACTCTTCAACATTTATACCATTGGGAATATAATTAAATTTATCAGACCTTAGTCCATGCTGGATCATGTGATCTCTGGCCTTGGGAAGCATCGAAACAATTTGATCGGAAAGTTTATAGGCATAATTCTCGGCACATTGAATGGTAAAAATAAACGGATGATATTTTGAATATCCCCCCAATTCCATTGGTGAGAGAGGCCAGAGATCGTGAACTTCATAGATTAGTTTTGCACCGGAACTTAATGCGATTTTCCTGGCCGGAAAAATATCAAGTGTGTAAGTGGATGAGGATATTACGATATCGACTCTTTCCGTCATCCACACTTTATATTTATATAAACCTTTAATAAAGGCGAGTATATTCCAAATACGATTTTTATCATTTCCCGTATAGCCTGGAGTACGGAGCCAGATATAGCGGATACCATCGATCATTTCAATATTGAAAATTTGTTCAACCTGGGGTTGTTTCTGACGCAGATGGGAATAAGAGGCAGCGACAATAGTCACTGTATGACCATTTTTTATCCACTCCGAAGCCAGATAAAATGGTCTGAATTCCATTCCTGATTCAGGATTGCCGGCATAATGATTTATCAATAGGATATGCATCGAATTTCATACTACTATTTAACAGTATTTTGCATTTGTTGGGCAATGGATGACATGTTCTTTGCATAATCCATGTAATCCGAATAAATCATTGCCCGAAGTAAAGTAACTCATGCCTATAAATAATTTCAATTAGACATAGATCAGATTATTTTTTAGCGATTCCGATTATAATATATTTCCAACTCCGGGGAGTAATATAGTTAAATATTATCCGGTCCAGCACGCCTAAAATATTTCTCTGCCAGTCGGTTCGTCCAAAAGCGCCCAGGAAACCGACAGTAGTGAATTTAAAATCCGAGAATATTGAAAGGAATTCTTTGATTTCCTGAACGCTTACGTATCGCCATTCTGTGCCCCATTTGACAAAATGCCGGCGGAAGAAACGATGGATCGGCGAGGCAACCAGATTTTCAGCGAAAAGCAATTCACCTCCCGGTTTAAGAGCTTTATAAATTTGAGAGATTGTTTGAATCTGCAGATCCTTTTTATTGTTTCGGCCGATTCCTCCCAGGACAGATTTAAATATAATAATATCAAAAAAAGAATTATAGGGTATATCGAGAGCATTTATAGCAGCGTATTGAATCGAATATTGTACCTTATATTTGGTATGTTTTTGTCTGGCTGCTTCGGTGGGTCCATTAAGATCGCTACAAATTACTTTGCTACCCTTTTGCGCCAACCACAATGCTAATCCACCGTTATAGGCACCAATCTCCAGGACAGCGGCATTTGAACATTCACTTGAGGCATTGTTTTCCCAATAGGTCAATGCGACAGACCAGTTTATGAAATCCCATTCGATTATTTCACGTAAATACTTTATGCTTCGATAGCTTGTCATCTTCAGTCTGCTTAAATTCACTATTTCTCAACGATGTCTAAAAATCTTCTGGCCAGTATTTTATAATCATGATTCTTCATTACATATTCTCTACCATTCTGGCCTAAACTGTTCCTTTCCAT
>CAYSHN010000252.1:0-5590 GCA_964430815.1 uncultured Calditrichota bacterium
CATCACTGGCCGTCCGGCTGTTTTTGGTGGTGACGCTGCCTTCTGGATCCGGCAAGGTGATGAAGATGTTTGGATCAGTCCCTATGCCGTAGAATGGCGTAAGATGTATATGCAGCGGGTGAAAGAGATTGCTGCTACCGGAATCGATGGTATATATGTGGATATTCCTTATTGGATGACCCATTTCGAAGGTTGGGAAAACACCTGGGCCAGTTTTGATGATTATACTGTCCGTGCTTTCAGAAAAAAAACCGGACTTGATGCAAAAAAAGACTTAAAGTTAGGTGATTTTAGCGATCCTGGGTTTCTGCGCTGGGTAAATTTCCGGATGGAAACGCTTACCGCATTCATGGCTGAAATAAACCGGACTGCAAAAGCGGTTAATCCCGAATGTAAAACCATAGCAGAAATTTATCCAGGAATTGATGAGTCGGCTGTTCGTGTCGGGGCTGATGTTCAACAGATGTATGAAGTGGTGGATGCCATTGCTCATGAATACAGCGAAGGTGCTTATATGGCGGCAGCCCGTGAACCGGTGGACTGGTTTGCTTATATGGCCGGTATGTATACGTTCCGTGCTTTTGCGCGCGGGAAGCCCTCATGGATGCTCAGTTATTCCTGGGATGGCGAAAAAAATATCGAACCTGGTGAAGCTATGCGCAATCTTTTTCTCGCGCAGATCATGGCTGGCACCAATCCCTGGGATGCCCGGGGGCATGTAATGTCCGGATCCAATGATTACAAGGTAAGATCAGAAGTATATAAATGGATCGCTGCCTATGAAGACCATTGGTACAAGCCGCGTATACCAATCGATCCCATCGGTGTCTATTTCTCCCCCCGTACACGAAATTCATTTGCCGACGATTTTTATAAGTCCTATATGGGTGCAATGAACATGATGCTGCAGGCGCACCAGGAATTTCAAATTGTGCTACCCCAGACCCTGCGTTTTTTCAAAGGGAAAATATTATTTCTACCGGATGTTAAATGCCTTAATCTAGCTGAAGTGGAACTGATTGAAAAACTGGTTCGCTCAGGTGGTAAAATTATCTTTACCGGGGAGAGTGGAGATTATGATCATGCCCGAAAAAACTATTCTGTCAATCCATTGCATCGCTTGTTTGGTATAACTTCCAAAGATAAAGATACTAAAATTCAAACCGGGAAAGATTTTATCTATTATCCTGATTGTCCAGCCCGATTGTACAATGATCAGATTAAAAAGAATTATAACCAGTATGCGAGAAGTGATACAAGTGCCAATGCTGTTTTTATAAAATTACTTGGGGATTTTGTCGAAGGTCTGCAACGAAAGCTTGATTATACAGCGCTGGTGGAAATCAAAGCCAACCCCTTTGTTTCAACTCAAGTGGCCAGGGTTGATGATAAAATTCATATTTTTATTGCTAATTTTAAAGGTTTACAGGGTGAAGTCAATGCTAAACCTACGGTGGAAAAAAATATTTGCATAATTCTGAAAGACAATATAAGCAGGATTTGTCATCTGCTGCCCTATCTGGGTGAGGTACAAGCGATTTCGGCAACCAATAGCGGGAATGAACAGATGTACATAATTCCTGAAGTACAAAAAGGGGTGCTGGTCTGGTTTGAAGAAAAGGCAGGTCAATAACGGAAGCAAAGAATTGTGACTTTATTCCCGTAAAGTACAGCTGACAAGATATCTTTCATCTATATAATTATAGAAGGGAACCTATGTATTTTGATTGGATCACCTGGAGTATCTGGCTATTAGGATTTATCATTTTAATTATATGGATCATAGTTCCGGTTAAAGAGTTTCGCCGCTTACTGGCAAATAGAAAAAAATCTGGTTGAGCAGGAGGCGATTCGTAGTGGCACTTGTTGATATCATAATCGTTGTAATTTTTATGATCCTGACTTTTATAGTAGGATCTTTTTTTTACAAATGGGTGGGTGATCCGGATGACTTTTACGTCGCCGGCAGGAAATTGACCCCTTTTATCCTGGCTGCCGTTATCACAGCAACTAATGTTAATCTGTACAGTTTTGTCGGTCAGGCTGGAATTGCTTATAAGCACGGCATTTCCATTTTATGGCAAACCTGGACTGGTAATATGGCGCTGGTATTTTCAGGATTATTTATCATTCCGATCATGCGGCGGCTACGCGTACGAACCATTCCGGAATTTCTGGAACTGCGTTATAATAAAACTGTGAGGACTCTGGTCGGTATACTGTGGGTGTTCCGCTTGGCTTTCTGGCTGGGAGTAGTTCTGTATACGGCCGTTATTGCTGCCCAGGCTATCACCGGTATCTCGTCTTATATATTCTGGTTATTTGTGTTTGCTATTGTAGCCATCATCTATACCATGTTAGGTGGAATGTGGTCGGTAGCGTTTACCGACGTGATGCAATTTGCATTTATGTTGGGTGGGGCCCTGATTGTGCTACCACTGGCAATGTCAGCCGTGGGCTGGATGCCGGGATTAAGAGAAAAATTACCTGAAATGAGTTTGGTTCTGGTGCGCGAGTCCGGAACTTATAACTGGAAATTTATTCTGGCCATATTCTTACTGGGTATCGAGTGGGCCAGTTTAGACCAGGGGCTACTGCAACGGGCCTTTGCTGCCGAGAATACCCGTACCGTGGCCAAGGGATTGGTTCTGGCTGGGATTATCACCACACCGTTTGCTTTACTATGGAATTTACCCGGATTGGCTGCCTCGGTATTGTATCCTGGATTGCAGAATGCTGATCAGGCGATTCCACTGTTGTTATCGAATTTATTACCCCCGGTTATTTTGGGTCTGGTTTTATGTGGGCTGATTTCCTCCCAACTTTCGACCATCTCTGGAAATCTGAATGGAGTCGCCACTCTGTTTACCAATGATATTTACGAAAGTCTGATCAAACGTAAACCAAGTAAGAAGGAAATATTATTCATTGCCCGGCTTATGACCTTGATCATCGGTATCTTAATGATTATGTTCGCTTTATGGGTACCGCAAAAAGGGGCTGTGGAAGCCTATTTGACGATTATTGGTGTTATGGATATGCCGTTATTCGTTGTTGGTATTTTCTACGGTCTACTTTGGAAGCGTAGCACGGCGAGCGGTGCCATTATCGGCTACCTGGCTGGAGCAGTTGCCGGCATCATCGGGCAATTTGTGATGAATTATGATTTCAATGTTACTACCTTCATCAGTGCCGGGGCAGCACTGGTGGTTACTCCGCTGGTGAGTTTGCTGACCAGACCGGAGTCAGGGGATAAAATAAAAATTGTCTGGCAGGCCAAGCAGATAAGTCAGGAAGAAAAAGATAGCGGGGATATTTATCATATTGTACCACAAACCAGGATTGGAAAATTAAGTTTGTTGATATATCTGAGCGGAGTTATCCTTTTTATCGGTGGAGTGATATCCGGAAGCGGAGGATGGCCCTATGCTTCTTTAATAGCGGTGATCGGCATGATCATATATTTTGCGGGCGGGTATCTGAGAGTAAACAGCAATTGATGGATTATATGCATGGTTAAACCAGTGCGGGCTCTGGTGCTGGCCGCCGGAAAAAGCAAACGGATGAAAACGGATAAAAGCAAAGTTCTGCTTCAAATTCTTGGCAAGACGTTGATCGAATATGTGGTTGAAGCACTGGAATTTGAACTAATTGAACGGATCGGTGTGGTAATCGGTGGACATATTCGTGCGGAGGTGGGAAAAATTTTCGGTAAACGGGTGGATTACATTTTACAGCATGAGCAGTTAGGTAGTGCTCATGCCGTTATGGTTGCCGAACAATGGTCTAAAGGTTTTTCCGGAAGTCTGGTGGTGGTGGTTGGAGATGGTCCGTTTATCAACAGCAGCATCATGCAAACATTGATCCAGCACCAGCAACGATTCAACCTGGCTGCCGTATTTCTTTCCGGTATTTATAACTCACCTCCACCTTATGGCCGTGTGGTACGGGATGCCCGGGACCAGGTGCTGCGGATTGTGGAAGAGAAAGATGCAACTCCACAAGAAAGAAAAATAAAAGAGGTGAGTTCCTCGCATTATTGTTTTGATATAATAAAATTATTTCCCGCCTTGTATAAAGTAAATAGAGAAAATGCCCAGAAAGAATATTATTTACCGGATGTGATCCACATTCTGACCAGTAGTGGTGAAAGAGTAGAAGCAATTCCGGTCGATGATCCATTTTTAACTTTTGGTATCAACACCAGGGAAGAACTAATGGCCGGTACCCGGGAATTGCAGAAGAGATTAACAAAAAATTTTTAAGCAACAGGATCACAATCCTGCATCAGTATCATACCTTTATAACGTAACGGTGGAGCTTGAAAAGAATTCGTGTCTCTGTTCCCGGGCGGATTTGTCTGTTCGGAGAACATCAGGACTATTTAAAATTACCGGTAATTACGGCAGCGATCAATCTGCGGCTGGCGATCAGTGGAAAACCGCATAAGGAACGTCGAATACGCATTGAACTGCCGGACATTAATTCCCGGGAAATAATTCCTTTGCCGCCAATCGGACAGGAAATTCCTTATCAGCAGGAAAGGGATTATTTCCGCAGTATGATCAACGTTCTTCTGCGCCATGGACTGCGATTGGACAATGGTTACCATTGTAAAGTACAGGGGCTTATACCGATCAATTCCGGCACATCTTCATCTTCAGCACTGATCATAGCCTGGGCTAAGTTCCTGGTCGAACATTCTCCGGAATTAAAGATAAAATTTTCAGACCTGGCCGACGTGGCGCGTCTCGGTCATCTGGGTGAAGTAGTGGAATTTGGTGAACCGGGTGGAATGATGGATCATTATGCCACGGCCATTGGGGGTGTCTTGTACATTGATTTTAAGGATGAAGTTCGTTATGAAATGCTGGAGAACCGGTTGGGTAGTTTTGTTCTGGGGGATTCCCTGGAGCCTAAAGACACAAAGGAAATCCTGGCCCGGGTTAAATTCGGTGTGTTGGAAGCAGTGCAGAAAATACAGCAGGTTGAACCTACTTTCAATTTATATGACTGTACGTCAGCGGATGTAGAACGATTCGGTAATCTTATAACTCCGGTTCAAAAAGAAGTTTTAGGTGGTGCCTTTATAAATCGTGATATTACCGGGGAAGCAAAAAAATGTTTTCAAGCCCCGAAATTTGATCCTCATGAATTCGGTCGTCTGCTGATAATTCATCAGGAGATACTGAGCAAGCAGCTTAAGATTTGCACTCCAAAAATCGAACAGATGTTAACAGCGGCGGCTCAAGCGGGTGCACTGGGTGGCAAGATCAATGGGTCGGGGGGAGGTGGTTGTATGTTTGCATATGCACCGGAAGATCCGCAAAAAGTAGTGGATGCCATCGAGGAAGTTGGTGGCAAAGCTTATATCATTAAAGTAGATGACGGAGTACGGGTAGAGTATTTATAGATCAGATCATTTTTTATTAGAGCAGAAAGATGAACAATCAGAAGTTGATTTCTTATAATAATACTAGCAGAAACTCGATTATACTTATATCATTTTTAATATTACTAGCTGGTAAACTATTCATGCCGGCAGCACTTTCAGCCCAGAATCCAGAGGATATAAATAAACCCTGGACTT
>CAYSHN010000253.1:0-5583 GCA_964430815.1 uncultured Calditrichota bacterium
TTTTATACCATGGTAGCGATGATGGTTATAATACCCGTTATTCTGGTTATTGTTTTATTGTCTAAGTAATTATGATTGGTAAAAAATAGTACCGAGCCATTCATTAAGTAACAGTAAAACTATTGTGATAAATGAAAAGGATTACGTTTGACACAATTGCAGTTTATATACAATCTGACTTATACTCAATATAATTTAAATTTGAGAAGGTTATGAAAGGAAATCAAAATCAGCAAAGATATAAAAATGATATTCATTCCTCATTAATATCTTCAAATCTGAATGACGCAAAAAAACAAACAAATAAAATTGCTGATATGTCCCCAGTTAAAAGCGATCAAAAAAGTGGAAATTGGGTATTACTTATTTTTATTATACTCATTGTGGGAATAGTTCTCCTGGCCTGGTTGACAAAATAAAGTTAATTATTTTTATGGTAAGCGAGTAAGTCTAAACAGCTGCGGAAGATGATTTTGCTCGGTGAAAAATAATCAATGACTACAAATACCCCCTTCGGTGTAGGGATACTCTGGAGGGGGTATTTCATTTCAATGGATATAACAATGAATTCAAACTCATCGATGCTGACCTTGTTGTTGCGAGGCGAAGGTGATGATCATCAGGGTTCTGCGAGACACCCATCCACCGCGCATGCATTAAACCTCCGTAAATGGAGGTTCTTTTATAATTATAGAGGAATATAAGAGAAATTATCTGATTATTCTCCGTGTATGTATCTCCGTGTAAGTTAAAAAATTTCACGGAGTCCTTCGGTGGAGAGACACAGAGAATTATTTAACCAGCAGCATTTTTTTGATTACCTGGAAATTGCCGGCCCGGATGATACAGAAATAGACACCACTGGTTAAATGGGTAGCATCAAATAGTATTGTATGATAACCGGCATCCCGTTTTTCATTCAGCACGTGACAACCATTTGCCCAAGCAGGTTATAGATTTTCAGAGTGACTAATTCGGATTTGGGAATTGAAAATTGGATATTGGTGCTTGGATTAAATGGATTGGGATAATTCTGTTTCAGATTAAAGGTGCTGGTAATCTGTTGGTCAAACTTATCGATACGGGTTGAGGTAAGATTAGATAAGCCCGCATAATCAGCCGTAGATTTCTATGAAATTATTTAATACACGAAGAGTGGGTAAAAGAGTAAAACGTATATATTTATTATTTCGTAAAGCACATTTTATTATTTATATTGTATACACAGCATCAGCACATATTTAAACTGATATTCCTTCCGGTGAGAGATTTTCTTGCAGACGGCAGAAGAAATAGTTAATACGAAAAACTAATAATATTTTAACGAATTACCAGCTATTATCAATTGCGGATGGATTCAAATGCAGAACACACATGAAGGAGATAGTTATAGAAAAGCCAAAATCTGGCAAATACTCCATATCTTTCTTTTATTGATTTTTTACATCCATTTCTGCTGCTGGCTGCTTTCATGTCAGAAGGGCAAGGGCATTTTTGATTCTTTTGCCGGAGAATATCATTATGTTGTTCCCGGGCAAACCGGTGATGGGTGGGAAACAGCGTCTCTATCTGCGGTGGGAATGGATTATACATATTTTGAGAGATTGATGAATAGTTTAAACTACATCGAGGATCATAACCTGCACAGCCTTCTGGTGGTGAAGGACGGAAAATTGGTTTTCGAGGAATATTTCCCGGGGGAAAAATTTTGCCTGGCCCAGTATACAGGAGAGATGGGATTCAACAGGGATGACACGCATACACTCTGTTCGGCGACGAAGAGTATAGTATCGGCCTTATTCGGCATCGCCATTGATAAAGGTTTCGTCGATTCAGTAGAAGAAAAAGTGTTCGATTTTTTCCCGGAATACTCCGATCTCCTCGTTGAGGTTGATGAGAAGCGGGATCTTACCATAAAACATTTACTCACAATGACCTCCGGAATCGACTGGGATGACGAGACATTCCCCTATACCGACCCCCGCAATGATATATATCAACTGTTCAGGACAAACGATCCGATGCGGTATATCCTTGAGCAGCCAATGTCTGCAACTCCCGGAACCGTCTTCGATTATGACAATTGCAATACGAATGTATTGGGAGAAATCATTCACAAAGCGAACGACTTCACTTTGGATGAGTTTTCTGATACCTATTTGTTCAGTAAACTCGGAATCTCAGATTTCGAATGGCAGCATCTTAGCAACAATGTCGTTTTTGCTTCGGGAGATTTGCTCCTGCGTCCCAGGGATATGGCCAAATTCGGCGCTCTTTTTCTCAGCGGAGGTGTATGGAACGGCGAGCGGATCATTTCGCAGGATTGGATAGATGTGTCTACGCAAAAATATTTAAATCCAAATCAGTATTCAAATGAATATACATGGGCCGACGGATACGGCTACCAATGGTGGCAGTGGGAGCGTGTCAATGGCACCGATTTTCCAGCTTATCTGGCCGCGGGCTGGGGCGGCCAGTGGATCATAGTTCACCCTGCGAAGAATCTCGTTATAGTTTCAACTGCAGGGAATTTCTATTCGGCCGAAAAGGTACCAATTAAAAATATCATCAGCGAATATATCCTTCCTTCTCTTTTATTTGCACAGCATGAGTGAGCAGGGAGTTATTCCATCCGATAAGATGTACGGAAGGGTTTATTATGAAATATTTGATTCCAACATTATTATTGCTGGTCTGGGTTGGATGCAAATCGAATCCAACTCAGTTGCCCGATGTTGAAGAATGTAACCACATGCCCGCTAATGAATTTTTCCCATTGACTCTGGGAACTTACTGGGTATATAATTATTATCTAATTAATTCAGACACAGTTGATTTTGAAGAAGTCAGAAAAACATTTATCAAGGATACTTTAACGTATACTGTCAATAATCAAAAATACAGTTTAAGCGGAATGTGTAAATTATTCAGTTCAACTGATTTTATGGATAGGGGTGATATTAGCTATTTCCATAATAAACCTGATGGATTATATAATGCGGGTTTTATTTTCGATGGTAATCAGGTCATTATTGAATCGGAATTATTGTATAAATACCCGGTAAATGTTGGTGATAACTGGCCAGTCAGAATTATCAGTCTTGATTCTGTACAGGATAGTATTATTTATCTTGAAACTGTGAAATATCAATGCGTGGCGACAGATGTATTATTTATTACTCCTTTTGATACCTTTAGTACAGTTGTTTACGGACATTCATTCAAGCAAGCACCTGATGTTTTAAGTTACTGGCATTATTTTGATTATTTTACCAGCGGCATTGGCCGGGTGGGAACAGAAATATATGCCAGTCCTGATTCGGCACTCGAATATGAAGATAAACAAAATGTTAATCTGCAAATTAAGGAGCAATTAACCGATTATTGCCTTAAAGTCTATTAAAAAAATTCTCCCCCCTTCTCGGCAGATTGAACTTATAGCAGAGCAGGTTAACAGAAAAAAATAGAATGTACCGTACTGCTGCTCAGTGCTTATGTTACGTTCCTGGCAACGGGGCAGTGTTTCATCTGAAAAATAGCACATATTACTAAATGAACTTTAGATGCTTCGAATAATACGAACCAACTCAGAAAACCATGATTTTATCGGGTTGGTAAAGCAGCTTGACGCGGACTTAGCCGAAAGAGACGGAAATGAACATGCCTTCTACGCGCAATTCAACAAAATTGATAAGATTAAATATGTAATTGTCGCCTATGAAAATGATAAACCGGTTAGCTGCGGGGCAATAAAGCAATATACACCGAACATTGCTGAAATTAAAAGAATGTACACCTTGCCGGAATCTAGAGGCAAAGGGGTAGCAACCAGAGTTTTAACTGAATTAGAACAATGGGCAGCTGAATTATCCTTCGGGAAATGTATCCTGGAAACCGGTATAAGACAACCCGAAGCAATCAGACTTTATGAGAAGAATGGATACACCCGCATTCCAAACTTTGGACAGTATGCTGGTATAGAAAACAGTCTGTGCTTTGAGAAAATTGTCAGATAATACACCTCAATTTTAATATAAAACAGGCCTCGGCCAGTCGTACTTCATATAGGAAATTCTTTCACGAAATTACACGAAGAATTGGTAAAAAACTTAAACGTATATATTTACTATTTCGCCAAGCACATTTTATTATTTATATTGTACGGATATAGTTAAAAATATAAGCATTACAAAAATACAACAATAACAGAAGAGAGTTACAGCATGCTGGTAATTCTGCACCCAAACACGGATGAGAAATCGAAGGAATTTATTGAAACCTGGAAGATTTTGAACGCACTGCTGGATGTTCAAATTAAGAAGCATATCATTTTAGGAAAACAACAGAAGCTGACCGAGATCTACCTGATTGGAGATACATCCAAAATCGACCGGGAACAGATCGCGGCCCTGCCTGCAGTAGAACGGGTGATTAAAATCTCCGAAGCATACCGGATTATCGGCCGGCACAAAGACAAAAACCGGGCGGTTGGATTTGATTATAACGGGATTCATTTCAGCCAGGAGAACCTTCATGTATTTGCAGGTCTGTGCGCCGTGGATTCAAGAGAACATACAGAATTAATGATGAAAGCACTGCGCGAAAACGGGCAAGAATGCACGCGGATGGGTGCTTACAAACCAAGGACCAACCCGTATTCGTTTCAGGGATATGGCAGAAATTGCCTGCCTTATGTTTTTGAACTGGCCGGGAAATACGGCATCAAAGTGATCGCCATGGAAGTGACACATGAGAAGCATATGGCTGAAATAAAGAATTGCCTGGAACAGACGGGACATCCGACGGGTGTCATTTTGCAGATTGGGACCCGGAATATACAAAACTTTGAACTGTTGAAAACAATCGGACGGCAGAAGGAGTTTCCGGTATTATTGAAACGCGGATTTGGCATCACCCTAAGTGAATCACTGAATGCGGCAGAGTATTTGGCCAGTGAAGGGAATGCAAATGTTATCTTTTGCCTGAGGGGGATTAAAACTTCTCTGGGCGATCCGCATAGAAACTTTGTGGATTTTGTACATGTTCCGGTGGTCAAGCGCCTGACCCGCATGCCGGTTTGTATCGATCCTTCTCATTCAGTCGGTTCACGTGATAAAGCCCCGGACGGATTACTGGAAATCTTTCATGCCACGGCTCAGGGAATTATTGCCGGTGCAAATATGGTCCTGGTCGATTTCCATCCCTATCCCAAAAAAGCTCTGGTCGACGGACCTCAGGCCTTATATCTTGATGAGTTACCTGTCTATCTGGAAGATGTTCGCATTGCCCGGGAGGCGTATGAAAAACGGTGTATCCTGGCTAAAAAGATAACGTCTCACGATGTGATGCTTTGAGTCGAATCTATTTAACCAGCAGCATTTTTTTAATCTCCTGAAAATTGCCGGCACGGATAAAACAGAAATACACGCCCGTCGGCAGATGTCCAGCATCAAAAGTCACGATATGGTAACCGGCGGCCAGTTTTTCGTTCAGCAGTATATCAACTTGCTGACCCAGCACATTATAAATTTTCAGAGTGACCAGATTGGAATTTGGAATTTGAAAATTGATTGTGGTGCTTGG
>CAYSHN010000254.1:0-5577 GCA_964430815.1 uncultured Calditrichota bacterium
TCTGGATCAAATGCCGAGGTATAGATCTCCCTGATCCTATTGTAATCTGATACCTTATCGTTATAATCAGCGGTCATAAAAAAAGAAGCAGTACCAAAACCCACGACCGCCAGTGGATATAGCCAGGTCCCGGTGGTTTTTTCCTGATAAGCCTGACCCCAGCCAGGAAGCAAAGCAGAGCGCCAGAAAGCATCCTGTTTCCTCTTTGGTACCAGGATTATATTGATGGTTCGAGTTTGATCTGGTGGTAAATCGATCTTCTCCGCGAAAGTTTTAAATCCTGATTTGCTCATCCGAATGTTATACTTGCCGGCTGGCATTGGGAATTCTGAAGATTCAGGTTTAATGGTTTTACCATTAATGGTGAGTTCCGCGTCCGGGCGCAGCCCGTTTAGTTTAAGGGAACCCTGGCGAAAATTCAGTTTATAATTCTTTTCAACTTTTTGTTCATTAACAATAATTTGATCTTCGATCAGTTGATATCTGGCATCATTTATTTCCAGTTTATACTTACCATACGGTTTTTTTATGCTAAAAGGGGTTTTACCAGTCTTCACACCATTAATCAAAACCGCCAGACCTTCGGTGGCTGGTTCGGTAGTAATGATCAGCATGCCTTCATTATAAGTTAACTTTGCATTTAACTGTAAATCTTTCTCGGTCTGCAGAATCATATCCTGTTGCCAGTCATTAAAATAATCCTTTTTAATCACCACTTTAAATCTTTCTTCACTCAAATCATTAATCTGGATTGGAGTTTGCCCTTTTAACAGATCATCAATATAAACACTGGCTGCAGTGGGATCGGATGTTATATATAAAGCAGGCAATTTTTTAAGCACAAAATTTTCACTGGTCAGAAGAGTTTCAGTTAATTGTATATATTTGCGTTCGGTTTTATAACCTGGATATTTAATTTCAATATAAATTTTTTCTGGATACAGATCATTCAGTTCCAGCGGTGTCTTCCCCATTTCTTGTCCGCGTATGAAAACGATGGCTTGTGGCGGTTGACTACTGAGCGAAACAGAAGCCGGCTTGACGATCCGCTCATCTATTTCTGCGTATTCTTCTGCAATGACCTTTATACTTCGTTTCAATTCCAGATATCCGTCTTTTTTAAGTGACAGTAGATACTCACCAGCGGCGAGATCCTTTATTATTTTAGGAGTTTTACCATAATATTGATCCTCAATAAAAATATCTGCCTCGCCGGGATTTGAGTAGACCTTTATTCCGCCCCGGCCTTTGCTCATAGTAATAGTTATATCGAGTATTTCATTTGGATTGATGATCACTACTTTGGATCCGATATAATCATCTTTTACCACTTTTAGCACATGCTCACCGGAAGGCAGGCTTTTTACAGTAGTCGGTGTCTGCTCATTTAATGGTTGTCCATCTATAAATATATAGGCTGGAGAAAGACTTGATTTTAAATAAACATCACCACTTCCACCTTTAGTGACAAATAAACCTGGATATTTTTTTGTCTCTTCTACCAGTTTTCCCGCCAATATCCGCAGGGAGTTGGTGAGTACCTGTTCAATTGGGCAACTGCAATCCTCGGTAACTGTGGCCAATATCTGCCCGCTTTCTACACCAATCAACCGTAAGGTCAGTGTATACAGTGAACCGACTCTGGCGACACTGCCGGCACAGATTTGCTGAATGTTGAGCAATTTACCGATTTCCACCGCACACTCATCGCTGGTACACCCGGACTGCTGAAAACCCTGTTCAGTCAGAATTTCTTCCATCTTCTCGCGTTCGATGACCCGGAATTCACGCGTATTAACCAGTTCGCTGCGCAGACGGCCGGTTAAAGCAGCACATTCAACCGGATTTAAGCCTATGGCACTTAAATCGAGTACAGCGATTTGTTTTTGTGTAAATTGGGCTGATGCAGCCGAGAGAATTAAAATTATCAGCATGTGGATGAATATGATTCGCATCATCTTCACTCCCATGTTAGTTTATGTGCCTGATTGAAAACCGTCTACAAAGAATATATTAATATTTAATCCACTTTACAAAAAAATTAAGTAGAAACTAATTTGCACGGGTGTCCAGATTTTTACGGATAATTCTGGCTATCTCACTTTTTAAAATTGGTTTCATCACCAGGTCGCGGATACCGATTTCCTGCAGTGCTTCCTTTTCAATGAATTCGCTGCAGCCGGTGCAAAGAATGATCGGTATATCCTTGCGGATAGAAAGTATTTTTCTAGCCAGGGCATCGCCGGTTATTTGAGGCATGATTTGATCGGTAATCACCAACTGAAAATAAAAAGGATCCTTCTGGAAGACCTCCAAAGCTTCACTGCTGTTGGTGCGGGCTTCAACTTTATAACCCAGACTTTCAAGCATCTGAACCATCATTTGAACTATGTAACTTTCATCATCGATTACTATAATCCGCTCTGTACCACGTGGAATCTCATCTAAATTGATTTGCTCGATGGAGGTCATAGCTTGTTGCTCGGCGAGTAGATATACTTTAAAGGTAGAACCTTTTCCAACCTCAGTATATACGTCGATATGGCCGTTATGATTTTTCACAATCCCATGTACCACAGCCAGTCCCATACCCGTACCTAGTCCCTTCTCCTTGGTAGTGAAAAATGGTTCGAATATGCGAGGCTGGATTGTTAAATCCATACCATGTCCCGTATCACTTACGCTCAGACAGATAAAGGGTCCTGATTTAATACCCTTGTATTCGACAACATCTTCTTTATTGATATAGATTTCATCCAGGTTTATCCCAATAATACCCCCTTTTTCCATCATAGCATGATAGGCATTCGTACATAAATTCATAACAATTTGATGGATTTGGGTTGGATCAGCGATAACCGGGGCACACTTATTATTGATATTTATTTTGAACTTAATTGTGGTGGGAATGGCGGCACGCAACAATTTAAGCGCTTCATGTACAACCAGTTGAATCCGTAAAGGTCGGGATTCCTGTTCGCTTTGCCGGCTGAAGGTCAAGATTTGCTGAACCAGATCTTTAGCCCGGTTAGCTGCCTGATAAACCTGGACCAAATTATTATAATCATGACTGTCTTTAGTCATTCCCTCCATCACCAGCTCTGTATATCCCAGAATCGGAGACAGGATGTTATTAAAATCATGGGCAATTCCACCAGCCAGGGTTCCGATGGCTTCCAGTTTTTGGGATATTTTTAACCGGTCTTCCAGCAGCTTTTGCTCAGTTATATCACGTACAAAATTTAAAGCCGCAGCTTTATTATCATATTCAATATTAACCTGAGTAACATCAATCCATTTCTCTATTTTTTGTTTTGTCAAAATCCGGTAAGCAGAAGTTGGAGAAGTACCGTATGAAAAATCTGGAATAATTTTCAAACTGGCCCATGATATTTGACGCAGTTGGTCCTTAGTGTAACCACAGATTTCCAGTGTCTTGGGATTACAAAATTTTATTTTACCATCTTGTTCAATAAAAATCGCTTCACTGGCATTTTCTACCACCAGCCGGTATTTTTCTTCACTTTTACGAAGTTCAATTTCAGACCGGTAACGTTCGGTTATATCCAGAACCTGGGCCACAATAAATTTAGTTCCTTTGATATCTTTAATTAAAGAAAAATTGATCAATACACGCTGGCAGGGCGTGGCTGAGCTCTCCATATCGCATTCAGACGATCTGGATAGAGGAGTTGATTCCTTCTCCGGATCAACGAATTGTGCCGCCAGATCGAAACTGTCCTTTGCGAAAAAGGTCCGGAAATCCTTTTGGATCAATTCTACCGGCGTCAAACCGATCATTTTACTGAAAACATTGTTCACATAAATCAATTTGAATTTTTCATTGATAATCACAATTCCTTCATGGGAATGTTCAACCATCGAACAGAATCTCTCTTCGCTGTCTTTCAGCGCCTCATTGATCCGCTTTCGCTCTCTTCTGATTTTTGCTTCTTGCACCTCGCGCTCAATTACCGCTACCAGACGGGCCAGATCATCCTTCATAATATAATCATGGGCACCCGCTTTCATAGCGGCAACAGCATTTTCTTCACCAATATTTCCTGATACGATAATAAAAGGTAAATCAATTTTTTTATTCTGGATCAAAGTCAGGGCATGGGGGGCACTAAACCGTGGTAAGGTATAATCGCAGATGATTAACTCCCATCCATCTTCCTGTAAGGCGGCATCCATTTCCTCAGCAGTTTCGACACGACTGTATATCGGATCATATTCACCGCGCCGAAGTTCACGCAACAGTAACAAAGCGTCATTTTCAGAACCTTCAACCAATAACACTTTGATGGATTTGGGCATGAGTGCTTATTTTTTTGCAGATCTGTTTATAAGCAACCAGTATAAACCAAGATTATTAACAGCATCAGTAAACTGATTAAAATCAACCGGCTTATGAACAAAACTATTCGCTCCCAGTTTGTAACTTTCAACCAAGTCCCGGTCTTCATCAGATGAGGTCAGAATAACCACAGGCAAAAATTTAGTTCGCTCATCAGAGCGTATCTGTTTTAAAACTTCCAGACCATTAAGTTTGGGAAGTTTAAGATCAAGCAGAATTACTTCTGGTAAACCTTTAGTACGATTTTCATATTTATTCTCTTTAAATAAATAATCAAGAGCTTCTGGACCATCTCGAACCACTTCGACATTATTTAATAAATTATTCTTTTTCAGAGCCCGAATCGTCAGTAGCTCATCATCAAGATTATCTTCTACCAGCAGAATATATTTTGCGTGCATACGATATCTAATCTAAGTGTTACATTTTCTTTCTGTACGTATCTATTCCTCTCATCTAATCAGGTAATCGACTGAGTAATATACAATCATTATTTTTGACCATGTTCATGCGCGGTAAATAGCCGGATTCTGTTTTTACTCAGGTGGGTATTTTTAATAGCCTTTTTAGTATTTAATAAAACCACTTTACTTCTCACCACTTTAAGTGATGATGGTCTTTGCTATAAACTTATTGATTTTAAATAATTATACACAAGACTTTTTATTTAAATCTGAAAATGAAATGTGGAACTCCGGCCTAAACTGCTCTTTCCCCAGACCTTGCCATCATGCCGATTTATGACACACTTCACAATGGCCAATCCAGCGCCCGCACCTGGATACTCACTCACCTTATGTAATCTCTGGAAAGTTGAAAATAGTTTTTCATAATATTTCAGATCAAACCCGGCAGGTATGGCTGTCCTGGTCCTTATTGGCCGACTGTCCGGACCTGAATCAAGGGAACTCTGGTTGGACGGAATTTAATAATGGAGATTTTTATCGTATATTTTAGCAGGAATTAATATTCCAGTGAGTAGCGCGTACGGGATTCGAACCCGTGTTGCCGACGTGAGAGGCCAGCGTCCTAAACCCCTAGACGAACGCGCCAGAATAAGATTAAAGATAAAAGAAAAAAGACTAAAGACAGTACTTTATTTATTCTCTTTCATCTTTTGTCTTTAATCTTTTATCTTGATATCGTGTACGCCCGGGAGGAGTCGAACCCCCAACCTTTTGGTCCGTAGCCAAACGCTCTATCCAGTTGAGCTACGG
>CAYSHN010000255.1:0-5567 GCA_964430815.1 uncultured Calditrichota bacterium
ATCGAGAGCGTGCGATCGTTCAATTCAGGAAAACGTTCAGCTATTTGCTTTTCCAGATTGAATATTTCGGTTTCATCAATTTCGAAAATAATCACTTTTGCCGGATCGAATATCAAGACCTGGCGGACAATTTCAGCACCAATAGAACCGGCGGCACCAGTAATCAGGATGGTTTTTTGTTTCAGGAACTGGCCTATCTTCTCGGCATCAACCTGAATTTCCTGGCGATTGATCAATTCTTCCACATGAATATCTTCCAACTTTTTTACTGTAATTTCTGCATTAGTGATGGAATATAACTTGGGAACGATCTTGATCTCTTTAATTCCCAGCCGGTTGGCTGTAGTATAGATATCTTTGATCTCTTTTAGATTCAGGGAATGATCGGCAATTAGCAAAGCAGTGACCTCAAGTTTTCTGGCCACTTTTTCCAGAACAGCCACATCACCCAGAACCGGTATATCATGAATGTAGGTGTTCCATTTGCGACGGTCCTCATCTAAAAAAGCTACGGGCAGATAGTTCTCAAAATTGTCCCGGCGTAGGTCGCGCATGATCATTTCACCGGTACTATCAGCTCCAATAATGATCGTCGTTTTACCTCGTCTGGTCCGAGCAGGTTTGAAGATCTCGATAAACAGACGTTTGCTGATACGCAATGATCCGGCCAGAATAAAAGAGATAAAGTAATCGGAAATAATTACACTCTTAGGTAACCACGAAGGGACAGAATTATAGCCGATGAAATAAACTAGAAAAATAATCGCCGCGCTGATCGTATTGGCTTTTAGCAGGTTATATAACTCATTCAAGCCCACATATTGCCAGGTGAACTGGTATAAACGCAGTTTAAAAAATACCAGAAATTTTACTATCAGGAATAACGGTATTGCATTGAGCACGAACTGAAAGGGAAAGGGGTGAGCTTCCAGTTTGAGTCCGAATTTAAGAGCATAAGAAAGATAAAGTGAAACAATAAAAATGATTCCATCGGCGATAACGAAGAATATAGTCCGTTTAAGCGGCGTGACCTTTTGAAATATTTTCTTCAGCAAATTCATCGGATGATACTCCCCAGCGTCCTGAACAGGATCTTCAGATCGGTCAGTAGAGATATTTCGGTTAAATATTTTTTGTATAGCATTATCTTCTTAGGCAACACTTCCTGAACATATCCCTGATCTATGTTCTCATATTTCATCAGGATTTTTTCCTCTTCGCGGTAAGTCAGAGCTGCCCAGTCGGTAATTCCAGGTCTGATGGATAATATAGTTCTATAATCGTTCTCGAACAAGGACACATAGCGTAGCACTTCGGGCCGCGGACCGACCAGACTCATATCACCTTTTATAACATTGATAATCTGAGGCAGTTCATCCAATTTAAAACGCCGTAGGCTTTTACCTATGGATGTTATGCGGAGATCTTTTGTGCTGGTAACCGGGGGTCCTAACTGTTCAGCATTTGTGACCATTGTCCGGAATTTCAAAAGTTTGAACAACTTGAAATCTTTCCCGACCCGGCTTTGTAAAAAAAATACCGGACAGCGGTCATTAATCTTAATCAGTAGAGCTATAATCAACAAAACCGGAATCAGGAGTATAAAACCCGGTATGGCTAAGAGCAGGTCCAACATCCGTTTACCGGTATGTGCATAGAATTTACTTGGCATGATCCCGGGCAATTTCTGTAACATTATCGATGACGTAAGTGATCTCCGCGTCATTCATTCCCGGATAAATGGGTAAAGAGATAATTCGTTCATATAGCCATTCCGAATTTTTCATTTCACGTCGCTGCACTGGATAATTTTTTTTATAATACGGATGGCGATATAGAGGAATAAAATGCACCGAGGTTTTTATATTCCGCCGCGCTAGTTCCTCGATAAATTCATTGCGTCCGATCTTGAGTTTTTCAATTTCCAGTTTAATGACGTACAGGTGCCAGGAGGATTGATATTCCGGTTGTATCATGTGTGGTCGTATAAAAGAACTTCCGGCAAAAGCCTCGCTGTAGCGCCGGGCAATTTCCGAACGAAGATACCACATCTTTTCGGCTTTATTGAGCTGGGACAATCCCAGGGCCGCCTGCAGATCGGTCATATTGTACTTATAGCCGGCATCAATCACTTCATAATACCAGGATCCTTCCTTGCTGTATCGTTTCCAGGCATCGTGGCTTATACCATGTAGCCGTTGCACACGCATGTCATTAGCATACTTCTCATTTTCTGTAGTGGCCATGCCCCCTTCACCGCAGGCGATGGTCTTGGTGGCATAAAAACTGAAGGCGGTTATATCTCCAAGTATACCCACGGGTTTATTATAGTAAAAAGAGGGAAAACAGTGGGCTGCGTCTTCAATTACTTTTAATTTATGTTTTTTGGCAATCTTCAGGATAGTATCCATATCAGCCGGTTGACCGCCAAAATGCACGGGAATGATAGCTTTGGTTTTTTTGGTCACATGCCTTTCGATTTCAGCAGGAAGAATATTATGTGTTTCCCGGTCCACATCCACGATCACCGGCACCGCATTAAAATAGCGCACCACCTCACCGGTTGCGGTGAAAGTCATGGCTGGAATGATCACTTCATCTCCGGATCGTAGACCGATGACTTTAAGAGCCAGGTGCATGGCCGCAGTGCAGGAATTAACGGCGACGGCATGGTTGGCACCGACGGCCTGTTTAAAACGGTTTTCAAATTCAATAGTCTTCGGTCCCATGGTCAGCCAGCCGCTTTTAATAGCTGCTACTACACCATTTATATCATTTTCATCGATATACGGTTTATGAAACGGAATTTCCAAAACTACTCCCTTTAATAACGATGATTATAAAATGTCATCCCGGCCAACGAGCCGGGATCTATTTCTTTAAGCGTTATCCGCGTCAATCCGCGTGCATCTGCGGTAAATTAAATAGCCGCAGACAAACGTGAGTCGCGGTGAGTATCAATTTAATAAATCGCTGATAATCATAAACTCTATATATCATACATATAAAATTTACAAATTATATATGATATAATGTTTATAATTTATTTGATCATCAGCATTTTTTTTGTTTGTACAAAATTACCTGCCTGCAGACAGTAGAAGTAGACTCCACTGGCCAGATTTTTACCATCAAACTGATAGGTATAATTACCTTGATGCAGTTTCGTTGAAACCAAAGTCGCCACCTTTTCTCCAAGTATATTGTAGACTCTCAGCGTTGTGAAATTGGAATTTGGAATTTGGAATTTAATCGTGGTTGTCGGATTGAATGGATTCGGATAATTCTGTGGTAATTCATATGCCTGCGGTATATTTTCTTTCGTAAATTCCAATTGAATAATAATATCTCCATAAATTGTACCATTTATGATACACCCCTTTAGGTATCTTGAACTTCCTGTCCAATCTCTCCATGCCAGTGCATATAAGGCATTGAATCCTATACTGTCACTAAAAGAAACATATTCATACGGATCCATTATATATATATAATAGGTCTTTCTAGATTTATTAAACACTAATGATGTATCGACTTTTACACTGCTGAATGGAACTGGTAATTCTTCCATTGATGTACTATCCGTCCAATCAAAATCAAAAAAGACACTATCAGGATATTCATATACGACATTACCCACCTGACGAAGATATAAAGAACCTTCAGTTACTGCCCAAAAGGTATCCGTCTTCTCATATCTATCTATATTTGCATAGGAATTCCCATCAGACATTATTGTATCTTTAGACACATTTAATATCGTTCTGATTGAATCTCCATTTCCAGGTAAATAGAAGTACCATTTATTATCAACGGATAATGGAAAATACCCATTTATTGTCTGCGATTGTACTATAGTAAGTGAGAAGTATAAATAGTTAATTAATAACAATTTTTTCTTTAAAATCATGAGCCCTCCTGAAATTCAGAACAATTAAAAGTTAAATCTTTTCCATATTTTAGGCGCCTTACTAAAGTAGACAGGATAGTATTCTACAGAAAAATATAGTAACGTAATGAGCTAAATCAAATTAAAGAATAAATATCATAAAATCACTACAACCATAGTTACATTTAATGATGAGTGTGCACGTCTAACCATAATGAAAGTGTTTTCAGATTTTAAATAAGAATAAATTCCCACTTTCTGTCCTTCTTCCTATTGTCGCCATGTCTTCTTTACTTTTGCCTTAGTGCCGGAGTGCCTTTCTTTGTCTCTTTGTCCTTAATCCAGTGCTTCTTTTATGCCTTTCTAATTCAAAAGTATCATCTTCTTCACCTGATGAAATTCACCAGATACCAACTGATAATAATAAATTCCACTGGCCAGATTTTTACCATTAAACTGGTAGGTATGACTACCCTGATTAAGCTTCGTTGATTCCAGCGTCGCCACTTCTTCTGCAAGTATGTTATAAACTTTTAGTGTTGTGAAACTGGAGTTTGGAATTTGGAATTTAATCGTGGTTACCGGATTGAACGGATTTGGATTATTTTGATATAATATTAGTTCCGACGGAATTATTGGAATATTTTCCGAAGCATAATTTGTACCTATACCACCATTAATAGTCTTTAAAATTGTCCCAAACCAACCAACTACATAGCCGGTATCGGGAGAAACAAAATAAACATCCATTAAACCCTGGTCCGAACCACTGACCTGTGCAGACCAATCCGCACCCGCCTCCATAGTTTTTACGATAGTGCCATTCACTCCACAGGCATAACCAATCCATTCATTTACAAAACAAAGTGAAAATAAATGATTATTAGTCGGACTTTGCTGTGAATTCCAGTCAGCACCAGAATTATCAGTCGTCAATATTGTGCCACCTTCACCGACTATCCAGCCGGTACTTTGGTTGACAAAATAAATCGACCACAATCTTTGATCAGTACCTGAATTTTGCGGATTCCAATTAATTCCCCCATCACTTGTATAAAAAATATGGCCTTCATCCCCGCAGATCCATCCATGATCACTATCAACAAAAAAGACTGAAAATAGATAAAAGTTATGATCACCCGCATATTGAAAGGTCCAGTTTACACCGCCATTAATCGTTTTTAAAATTAGTGCAGAATCAACATATGCTGCATTTGTAAGACCTCCCACTGCGTAACCGATCTGATCATCAACAAAATAAACCGATCTAAGTGTGCAATAACTTCTTACAGAAGAGGGTGATGTATTTTCAAATTGTAAAAACCAGATTTCTCCGCTATCTTCCGTTTTAAATATTCGCATATTATCTGCAGTCATCCAACCTGCTTTCGAATTAATAAAGTACAAATCAGTAGGATGATAATTGTTATTTATCCATTTAGCTGTCCAGTTATCACCACCATTGGTAGTCTTAATAATACTGCCACCTTCCATTGACACCCATCCCGTATCTGCATCAACAAAATAAACAGCATAATGACCGTACTCATATCCAGCGGACTGTGAGAACCAGCCTTCCTGAGCCATTACAGAGGTATAAAAACAGAAAGTAGTGATAAAAATCCTTAAGAAGTATATTGATAACATACGATCACTCCTTTCAAAAAAGACAATTCAA
>CAYSHN010000256.1:0-5535 GCA_964430815.1 uncultured Calditrichota bacterium
TCGCTTTTTGCTCAGAAGCAAAGACCAGGGTTTTGCCGTCGAACCAGTAATGCAGCGGTTTGACACCGAAGTGGTCACGTACCAGCATCAGGCGGTTTCTGTTTAAATCATATAACGCGAAGGCGAAAATGCCGTTTAAATCGCTTAAAAATTCAAGACCATATTCTTCATAACCATGCACCAGAATCTCGGTATCGGATGACGTATAGAATTGGTGACCTCTGGCGACCAGTTTCTTCTTTATATCTTTAAAATTATATATCTCCCCATTAAACACCAGTACTACACTACGGTCCTCATTAAAAATAGGTTGATCACCGGTTACCAGGTCGATGATGCACAATCTGCGGTGACCGAGGCACACATTATGGTGCTGGTACATGCCGGATTTCTCCGGGCCGCGATGGGCGAGAAGGTTGCACATGGTAGTTACCAGTTCTGGTAAATCCGGATGATTGCCGATTATACCGCAAATTCCGCACATTACTTATTTATCACTTCCTCAAAAATATGAACTAGAGTCCGGGTCTGGTTTTTTCTGGAGAATTTATTGATTTCCTCAATATTGGATGTAAAGGCGTCTTTTTTTAACCATGATACATATCGTTGCTTGAATATTTCAGTCAGATCTTCATGGTAATCATAGATTCGGCCACCATGGGTTTTCTCAAGAATTTTTGCAGCCTCGCCTGCTTTAGGTCCCAGAGCCAGAATGAAATTACCTGTGGCCAGATATTCAAATAATTTACCTGTTATTATTCCTTTATTCTTGGCCGTTTCAGGAACTACTAACAATAAAATATCCGAATTAACTAGATACTCAATAAGGCGTTGATGTGGTACATATGGATTAAGTTTTACCATGTCGGTTAATTTCAATTCCTCAATTTCGTTTCGTACTGTCTGGTTGACAGAACCGTAGAAGAAAAGTTCTATATTTTTGCGGACATCCTCATCAATATTTTTCAAGGTCAGCAGTACAGTGCTGAGATTGCTCGACTCGGGTAGGCTACCGGCATAAGTAATTCTGAATTTATCACTTTGTTTTTTAATGATGTTGATAAAGTCTTCTTCATCAAATCCGTTATAGATTGTAAAATATTTGTTTTTCACACGCCGTTTAAAATTTTCGATAATTTGTTGATTGACGCAGATTATGGTATCAGCATGTTTTAATGCACTTTTTTCTAATTGGCTATCAAAAAATTCGGTTAGAGCACTTCGTTTGGTAACTTCATAATGTAATATATCCACCCATGGATCTCTAAAATCCGCTATCCATTTAATTTTTGTTTTTCTGGCCAGTCGCTTAGCGATGATTTGCACCGTGTGTGGTGGTGATGAGGAAAAGATAAGATCGATATTCTCATTCTTAATTATAGTGTGGCCTGCTTTAACCGCAAATGGTATCCAGCCAATTCTGGAATCCGGAATAAAAAGATTGAGTCTAATCCAACCGGAGATAACCTCTTTAAGATTATCTTTATTGGAATCGAGTATATAGTCTGGTATTTTTTCATCACTTTTTTTTCCGATAAATTTTTTGTATAGATTAAATGGCTCTATAGATTTGGTTTTATAGACCCTACAGTCGGCGGGTATATCTTTTTCTAAACTATGATCAATTACCGGATAATTTCCATTTTGTACGGTTAGTATAACAGGTTGCCATCCGAATTGGGGGAGATATTTTACAAATTTGAGAATACGCTGAATAGCCGGTCCACCAGCCGGTGGCCAATAGTAAGTAATAATCAGTACTTTTTTCATTATTTTATAGCTTTAATGACTATATGCCAGCCCCACTTTTGTCCGAGTTTTTTATGCACATACATCGGTACCAGATCCCAGACAATACCAAAACCGGTGGTCATAAAATATTTTATGTCCAGTTCAACTTTAGCGAAATCCTTGAATAAATTGTAAATTTCGGTTTTGCTGTAAGTTCGTTCGATGGGACAGCGATCGTTGCGGTGGCCGTCGAACGGCTGGTTCAGCATACGGTGGATAACGTAATTAAATGAGCGCCGGTGATAGAGCATGATCACCGCCAAACCTTTAGGTACTAAAACGCGGCGCACTTCGGCAACCGCTTTGGCGGTATCGGGTGTATGATGCAAAACTCCAAAGGAGTAAACTATATCGAAAGAATTTTCGCTGAAAGGCAGATTTTCGGCGTCCCCGGTTTTGAGTTGAGCTTTCAGGTTATAAAGTTTGAAACGACCTTGGGCCAGTTCAATACCAGCTTCGGTCAGATCGATTCCGGTTACCCGCAAACCCCGGCGAGCCAGTTGCAACAGGTCTGTGCCCATACTGCAACCAATCTCCAGCAATTTTCCCCCGGGCCTGGCCGCGGCTATGGAATCGAACAATTCCGGTAGGTAATAATGGTATTTGTAACGTACCCGTTCGGCCTCCTCGAAAAACATTTTCGAACCAACTTCATCGGTTTTAATAAATTCGGTTTGACAAACATTTCTATTCCAAAAATATTTCACATCACCCAGGGTTGGTTGCTTGGTTATGGTTTTCATAGTTTCTCCTGATCATCGCACTCAGTGCCCGGGCCATCCAGGCATTACTCCAATGCATGATGGTAAATCTTTTTTTAAAGAACTTTGTTTGCTGATAATAGAAAAATCCATCGCGTTTATTCTGCATACGATCAATAGCCCAGTCAGCGATCCGCCGGGCAAACAATAAATATTTTTTATCCAGATAGGCTGCTTTTAAAAAAGTCACGATGCCCTGAGCCGAACCGTGCACATCGAGTGGATAGGTTTTGTTGTTCATCCATTTTGGTGCACCGTCTGGCAGAAATAAATTATGATAATAATAATCCAAACCCCGCAGATAATTGGGCATATAAGAATTATCACCGCTATTCCGAGAATAATCCAGAATGGCATCCAAAATGTAACCGGTATGATAATTATCATGCATTTTTAACCGGTTCGCCGAGGCTGGGTGGGTATAAAACCAGGCCCCGTAATCGGTCTGTTTATCAACAACATAGTAAATCAATTTTTTCGCTTCCTGCAATAAATTCGACTCATTAAGCATTTTTCCTAGCCGGGTAAGCAGGGCTGCGCATAAAGCACTGACATCCATTACCACCCAGTTGATCCGTTGATCCGGTACATAACTGAGACATTTCATGTTGTTGTCTTCATACAATATTTTTGGATCTTTCAAAATAAAATCTGCCGAACTTCTGACTATCTGCAGATAAGTTTCATCCCGGCAAAGATCATACCCATCCAGAAAAGCAGTTGCAACAAAAAAGGTTACGATCCGGTTAGGTAAATGGGCCGGTGCATAAAAACCTACATCCTGCCAGGGATACTGGTAGCCCCAGCACATTCCTGAAAATCCCTGGGAATAATTTAAACGCAACCAGTCCAGCAGTTGTTTCGCCTGATTCAAATATTCCGGTCTTGGTCTGGCCCGGTACAAATCAAGGAAAGTCGAGACAAATAAGGCAACTCCCTTTGGATTGCGGGTTTTAGGAATGAAAAAAAGTGGGCGGATATTCAGCGGATAGCGCATAATCGCCTGGCTGTAAATCAGTCGCAGGTATTTATTCTGAAAGGAGAGCGCGGAGAGTACAGGACTATTCAGGGCGTCGTACTTGTTATAACCAGCAAAGTCGTTGTTACTGGCATAAATTAAAGTTTTTAATAAAGCCTGTTCATATTTATAAACAGAATCAGTGGTCTGTTTCGAGCTGTTCATTTCATCCACCGTAATATGCTGCAACAATTTATTGACTCTTGTTTCGATGCAAAAACAAATTCCACAAATATATAAAACCCGGAACTGCAATGGTAAAATAAATCAGGATGAGAGTAGTCCGGGCATACCAGACATTCCGGTAATAAGAATCAGGAGCAAAACGCAGATCGATCCGGTGGCTGCCGGCCGGAACAATGATCGACTGCATGGCATGATTCGTTCTGTAGATTTTCTGCACCGGCTTTTGGTCGATTGAAATCTTCCAGCCGGGTGGATAAAAACATTCCGAAATGACAAACAATGCCGCCTGTTTGGTATATACATCATAACTGGAAGTATTGGGTGTAAAATTAATCAAGCGGCTATTGCTACTATCAGGCTTGCCTACAATACCGGAAGGATTCTCATTCAGTAAGGCCTGAGCTTCCGGATGGAAACTGGCTGTATTCATGAATTGCAGTCCTTCCCGTTCATCTTTAATCACTTTATACTCGCTGGCAAAGAAACCGCGGGGCAGGTACTCATTATACAGGTAAGTGCTTAGTCCAACGGAAGCGTCATCCTTTACAAGAATCAATGCGGGGTGGTTTATTTTTTGCTGAGTGATTATGTATTTAACATTAAGTAATTTCAGTAGATTCCAGTTGATGGGCACTGCGCCATCGATAGACGTAGTCAAATTATTTTCAATTAATTCTTCAATAGCCACCATTTTTATGGGATCATAACCACCGATGGTCTGATGGTAATAGGCCCAGCGGTTATCGCTGAACAGTCTGCCGGTTGGAAATACCCGGTAGATTTCACTATCCTGCTTCAGGAATTCATCTGTAGCTGTAGAGCGGAAGTACTGTTTTTCTACCAGCTCAGACTTGCTGTACTCTTTTTGGTAGCGGCCCTGGATCGAAGCCATATCGACCAGCGATATCAGAGCCAAGGCCATGGCCAATAATACATATTTTATCCGCCGGGTCAGATAGAGAATAATACCGCTAGCCCCAAGGATTAAGAGTACAAAGTAGCGTAACAGATCCTGATTGAAGAACTCCTGGCGGAATTTTTTTACCAGTTCTCCAATTTGCGGCTCATAAGTTTCTCCTGCTTTCACAAAAGTAAAACTCTGGCTGGCGATCCAGATTAATACACCTAGCACAAGGAATCCGGCACAGACCAGCAGGATGTTGCGGTGCTCTTTCAGGGTTTTAGCCAGATTGAGTTCAAACAACGATTTTAAACCGAATGCTGCAAAGATACTGATGATAAAAGAAGTGATGGTCACGCTCATCATCGGTGCACGAAATTTATTGAAATAAGGAATATAGTCATAAAACAGGCTATAGAATGACTGAAAATGCTGGCCGAAGGATAGCAAAATATAATACACCATTACGATGAATAAACTGATGATCAATGGTTTTTTACGGTAAGCGAGAATACCCAGGACCGCTAACAGCAGGGTGATTACTCCCATGTATTCATAACTCTGGGTGAACGGCATTGTACCCCAGTAACCTGGAACCTGCCGGTTACGCAGTTGTGGGACGGCATCCCCTTGGTATTTTTCACCGGACATACCGCCGTAAAAGCGGGAAATCAGCCAGGTAAAAAGTTCGCCAGGATGCGTGGACCATTGGGTGGCATATTCCATGGTAACTCCGTCACCACTGGTCATATTCGGTTGTGTCCGAGTGGAAGACAGGTCGATACTGGTTTTACCCCGTTTTGAATAAGGCAAATATTCTTTAGCCAGGAACAGCGGTTGAGCGGCCATCGTCAGGCTGAGTAAAACTGCCATAAAAA
>CAYSHN010000257.1:0-5531 GCA_964430815.1 uncultured Calditrichota bacterium
ATTACTTTAAGATCAAGATTGGCCATGTAGAAGCAGGTATGCGCACCTACGACAAATATTCTCCTTTTCCAGAAGAAATAAACCGTGCGTTAACCACCGTGGTAGCTGATTTTCATTTTGCAGCAACAGTTGAAAATAAAAATAATCTTCTGCGGGAAGGTATTGCTGAAAACAAGATTTTAGTAACAGGTAATACCGTCATCGATGCTTTAAAATGGGTCGTGGACAAGTTACAGCACAAGGATTGTAATTATCGTGAACTCGCTGAAATAGATTTTAGTAAAAAAATCATATTAATAACTGGACACCGCAGAGAAAATTTTGGACTTGAATTTCAAAATATTTGTACCGCTCTGAAAATCCTTGCGCTAGCTCATCCGGATTTCGAGTTGGTTTATCCGGTTCATTTCAATCCGAATGTCAGGGAACCCGTCGACAGAATATTAACAGATATCCCAAATATAAAATTATTGAATCCCCTAGAATATGAGCCCTTTGTCTATTTGATGAATAAAAGTCATTTCATTATTACAGATTCAGGAGGAATACAGGAAGAAGCGCCTTCGTTAGGAAAACCGGTTCTGGTAATCCGTAATACTACTGAAAGGCAAGAGGCAGTAAAAGCAGGATGTGCCAAGCTTGTCGGTACTCAAACGGATAATATCGTAAATGAAGCCGAAAAATTGATATCTTCTGCAGACCATTATAATCGAATGGCCAAGGTCAATAATCCGTATGGAGATGGCCTAGCCTCTGATCGAATTATAAAATTTCTTATAAATACAATTGCTAGCAAAAATGACTGATCTTAAAAATCTCTGCTTTATTATTTCTGGTGACCAATGGGCAGGTGCCGAAGCGCAGGCATTTTTACTAATAAAAGAAATTTCTCATCGCCCCAAAGTGCACGTTCAAGTAATATTATTCAATGATGGTCTATTAGCGCAAAGATTACGGGAACTTGATGTAAAGATTGAGATTGTTGACGAAAAAAGTAATTTACTGTCCATGGTGAGACAAGTAATGACAATATTTAAAAAAAATGATTTTGATGTGGTCCATGTCCATGGCTATAAAGAAAATTTTATTGGTGGGATTGCTGCCAAATTTTGCGGTATAAAGAATTTAGTTAGAACTCATCATGGAAAAGCTATGATTGGGACTGGACTAAAAAAGAATAATTTCATTGAAGTAATAAACCAGAAATATCTGACATCAAAAATAATTGCTGTTTCGGAAGAATTAAAAAAGTATCTGATAAAAAATTCTTTTAATGAAGAAAAAATTACAGTTATTTATAATGGTATATCCTCCGGTGCTGATTCACCTGTGGTAATGAAGTCTCCAATGGATAGCCAGGACAACGTGAAATCAGATAAGATTATAATTGGTACAGTAGGCAGACTTGTTCCAGTAAAAGGACACATTTATCTGATCGAAGGGATCCGGCGGGTAGTGATGCAGAATAAAAATATATCTTTGTTAATCATTGGAGAAGGGCCATTGCAAAATGAATTAAAAAACAGGGTTGAGAAACTCGGACTTAACAATTATATAAGGTTTTTGGGATTTAGTGATAATATAGAAAAATATCTTAGTAGTTTAGATATTTTTATATTACCGTCCTTACATGAGGGCATGCCCATGGTATTGTTAGAAGCAATGAAATTAGAAAAGGCGATAATTGCTACAAAAGTGGGGGGAATCCCGGAGGCCATTCAAAATAAATTTAATGGCTTACTTATATCTGCTTGTGATGCGGAAGCCATTTCAACTGCGTGTTTGGATTTGATCCGAGACAAGGCAATGAGAAATAAACTCGGAAAAAATGCCCGAAAGACAGTTACTGAGAAATTTGCATTGATCCGAACAGTCGAAAAAACTATTGAATGTTATACCAAGAGTTGATATGAATATTTTATATGTCTGGGATGCAGATTACCCCTGGGATATCCGGGTTGAGAAAATATGTACATCATTAGTGCAGCATGGTCATGAGATCCATATCGCTGCGAGGAATTTAAAAAAACAACCGGAATATGAGCAAATAAATAATTTACATATACATAGATTGAAAACTTACAAAAATAATAAAATTAATTATGTGTTGTCTTTTCCGGTATTTTTCAGCCCGATCTGGAAAAGATTTCTGAATAAAATAATTAAAAGCAATAAAATAAATCTGATTATAGTCAGAGATTTGCCGATGGCCATTGCCGGAATAGTGGTTGGAAAACGACATCATCTACCTGTCATCTTTGATATGGCAGAAAATTATGTCGCTATGGTTAAAAACTTTTGGAAGCACCGTAAATTCGAAGGATTAAATATTCTAGTACGAAATCCCTATTTTGCAGCTATGGTAGAAAAATATACGCTTAAAAATATGGATCACATCTTAGTGGTTGTCGAAGAATCTAAACAATATGTTTTAAGTAAAGGAGTAAATCCACACAAAGTAACCATAATCGGGAATACACCGCCTCTCGAACTCTTCAGGAGTACTTCATATCAAAAGAATCAACTCATTGATCAAATAAAGAATAAATATTCTGTAATTTATGTTGGCGGAATTCAAATGGGTCGTGGAATTCATTTGGTTCTGCAATCGATAGTAAAAGTGGTTAAAAAAATACCAAATTTTCTATTTGTTGTGGTCGGAGACGGTTATGGAACAAATATATTAAAAGAAATGATCAGTAAAAATAACCTGCAAGAATATGTACTGTGGGTAGGATGGGTCAAGCACCAGGATATATATAATTACATCAGAGCGAGTAAGGTTGGGATTATCCCACACTTTGTATCTGAGCACACTAATTCAACAGTACCTAATAAATTATTCGATTATATGGGATTTGGACTTCCCGTTATCGCTTCAGATGCTATCCCCCTGAAAAGAATATTAGAGGAAGAAAAGTGTGGGTTGGTTTATGAAAGTGGTAATGCAGAGGATCTCGCGGAAAAATTAATATCTCTTTTTAATTCAAATATCGATTATTCTGGTAATGGTATTAATGCGGTCATGAATAAATATAATTGGGATCTGGATACAAATCGATTGATAAAAGTTTTATCAAAATATAATAAATAATAATTTTAAATATTTATTAAAATTAGTTTTAGGATAATCAAATCCCTTCGTTTTGCTGAAAAGGATAATAATTTTATAATTTAAAATTCTTCTACTTAAATCTTTTTAGTAACTAATTATATATATAATCAGTTTGACAAATCCTAATTCATAATAGATGAAATTTAAACAATCACCCATAACTACTGATTTGAATTTAATTGATTCATATTATGAAAAGAGTAAATCTTTAATCATCAATTTAAGTAAGTCGATTGTACCCTTTTTGAGGAGATTCCAGAGGTTTCTGGTTCTACCGTATGCCTATTTCATACTAGTCAATTGGAAAGAATGTAAAGCGTCTCGTTTTCAGGTTTTTAAAGATTTTCTGTACATTTTTTTCGTTTTGAAGGATTTCCCCGACTATTATACACAGTTAAGGTGGTGGGAGGTGGATCGCCGGGACTGGAAATATTATTATGGTTCATTTTACAATCCCTATCAAAGAGGGCGATTGCGGAGAGAAGTACAAAAAAAAGAATATGAAATATTGTTTTCAGATAAATATGTTTGCCATCAGTTATGCCAGAGTGCCCATTTGCCCGAGGCGGAATTTCTAGCGTATCTGGAGCCACGGGATAACTATAAAAGTTTGATTAATGATCTGGTCAATCAATATCAACGGGTTATAATAAAATTCACTCGTGGTAAAGGAGGGAAGGAAATATTTTTAGCCTATCTAAAAGAGGGTCGGGTGGTCATCAATGACAAAATGCATCTCTGCGATCTGCAGGATTTCCGATTATGCTCTCCGGCCATCGTACAAAAATATGTTGTTCAGCACGAGGAACTCGCTAATATATCAAGGTCAGTGAATACGATCCGAACGGAGACATTATTAACCGCAGATGGAAATGTTCTGCTGCTGGGGGCTTTCATGCGCTTTGGCCGGAAGTCCTCAATTGTAGATAATCAATGTAGTGGTGGATTATCTATCGGAATTGATCTTAGCCGGGGACAACTGAAGGAATCTGCCTTGGATGGAAAAGGGGAGAAATATTATACCCACCCGGATAGTGGATTCACCTTCAAAAATTACAAGATCCCCTATTGGAATGAAGTTGTTGAATTATCAAAAAAAATACAATTATCTTTTCCTTATTACAAAATACTAGGACCGGATATTGCCATCACCCCGCATGGACCGGTAATTATCGAGATCAATGCTACACCCGATCATGCCGGATTAGAGATGGATTATGGTCCCACGCTAAAAGACGAAAACGTAAGGCGGGAATTTAATAGATACAATTTGCTCATAAATCGGTTAATAAAAAAAGAGATTGTATAAATATTTTAAGTCGTATTATTTCTATTAATATCATTAACATCTTTTAAACTCGGTCATATACGCTCGAAACCCATAATTTAATAAGAAGCTACAAATTGAATCAGATTACAAATATTACCGACAAATTAATTCAGTATGAAACTGAAATTAAATTATTTCTGAATATGATTCCTGATCAGACGGAATTTTTTGATTTAACCACGAGTCGGTTTTTACAATCAAAATTATGTCTAATTTATATGGTCGATAACGAGGTGGCAGGAATGGTTGGTATCTTACCGCGAAAAGGTTTTATGAGCGTATATATTGTGGTTAAAAAAGAATTTCAGGGTAAGGGAATTGCTCGAAATTTGAGCAACGTCTTGATTAAAGAAGCCAGGCGGAAATATCACATTTTATTAGCAGTGATTGGCCTAGGTAACGATATTTCTCTGCATCTACATCAAAGTATTGGGTATGAATTGATCGGTGAACGAAACAATTTTTACTATACTTTTCTGCCTTTGGATTCAATCGGCAGGATAATTATTAGCCTGATTAAATCAATTTTTCCAGTCATAAGAATCATTGACCGACTCCGCGCGTAAGACGATCGCATCAGTATGAAAGTTTTCATCGCAAAAGCGAAAAGTAAATTAGAGGGTCCGGTTCCTGCCTTGGCAATGTTATTTAAAATATATTTATAAAGTTTGAAAAGAAATCGAAGGTTCAAGAAAATATTAAAAAGAAAGATTCTAAGATTCTTTTTTTGAACAAGCCAATATTTGAAATATAAATTATCATCTCCGTAATTAGTATGACTAAATAATACCTAAAATGTCCAGATCTAATATTAATAAGTTGGATGATGGATTTATTGCCGAAGTCGATACTATCGATCAGTCTCAATGGTCGAAAGTGATTAAGGGATTTGAGGACGCGTCAATTTATCAAACCTGGGAATATAGCTCGATAATGTGGGGCGAAAAAAATCTCAGTCATCTCATTTTAAAGAAAAATAATCTAATTGTTGCCGCTACTCAACTCAGGATTTATAAAAATCCCATTCTCAAGCGAGGATTTGCTCATATTTCGTGGGGTCCCTTGTGGCGATCTTCTTTAGAACCC
>CAYSHN010000258.1:0-5527 GCA_964430815.1 uncultured Calditrichota bacterium
TAATCCCACCGAGATACCCTTCAGTTGCTGCTCAGCCCCTACACCGGCAATTCCCAGTTGTAATCCTGACAGATATCCGGCTTCTGGAACTGTACCGAATGAAATACCATTCACCCGGGCTTGTTTATTATCATAAGCGCGCCAAAGGGTTACATTGATACCGCTGATCTTTTCAACATCATGGTCGCGATAATTAAGACGAATTCCAGTAAAATATTTTGAATTTCCAAAACTAATCCCGGCCTGCTGAGTAGGAATATCCAGACTTTGTGCCCGGGAAGATGAGCAGGGCAGGTAAATCAGTATAAAAAGTAAAAAGGACATGATAATAGAATTTTTACTCAGCTGCTGCATCGTCAATCTCCTGTGTTAAGTAAGTTATAGATGGCAGATTAGCTATAATTACGTTGTGTGGTTACTTAAGTTACATGGTTTATAAAAGTAAAGAAGAAATAACTTTATGTACCTTAGTACCTTAGTACCTGAGAACCTTAATAGTTTAGTATTCCTTCTCCTGGTGAGATCACTAAGATACTCAGGATCTTTGGGTTTTCTCTATTTCGATCAAGATAGATCCCGGGTCCTGTCTGGGATAATCGTATTTTGCATAAGGGCGCATTGCAATGCGCCCCTACTTAGTGCCCTAGTGCCTTTCTTTGTGCCTTTGTCCCTTTTAATTATGTCCCTCCAGATATCTCTCCACATCGATAGCTGCCATACACCCGCTGCCGGCTGCAGTAATAGCCTGCCGGTAAATTCGATCCTGGACATCACCACAAGCGAATACTCCTTCAATACTGGTGCATGTAGAACCGGCTTGTGTTTTAATGTATCCATCCATATCCAGAGATATCTGGTTCTGGAAGATGCTGGTATTGGGAATATGACCGATCGCCATAAAAACTCCATCTATTTTTTTTTCGGTCAAATCACCAGTTTTGGTGTCTTGCAACACCGCTGCTTGAACCACTTTCTCACCTTTGATTTCAGTGATAGTTTTATTAAGCAGGAATTCGATTTTTTTATTTGTTTTAGCTTTTTCCAGCATAATCTTCGAGGCGCGGAACCCTTCGCGGCGGTGGACAATATACACCTTACTAGCGAATTTGGTCAGGAAGATTGCTTCTTCCATAGCTGAATCGCCACCTCCTACGATAATTACTTCTTTATTTTTAAAAAAGAAACCATCGCAGGTGGCGCAGGCTGAAACACCGTAACCCATATATTTTTGTTCCGATGCAATACCCAGCCAGCGGGCAGAGGCGCCGGTGGCAATGATCACAACATCGGTGGTATAGATCTGATCCTCACTGGTGATAGTAAATGGTTTGTGCTTAAAATCAACCGACGTTACCAGCTCAAACTTACAAGTGGCGCCGAAGCGGGTAGCCTGTTCGCGCATGTCTGCCATTAACTGTGGTCCCAAAATGCCACTTGGAAAGCCGGGATAATTCTCTACCTCGGTGGTGATCATCAATTGTCCCCCGGGTAGATTTCCTTCCAATACCAATGGGACCAGATTAGCCCGTGCGGCGTATATGGCAGCAGTCAAGCCACCCGGCCCACTGCCAATGATTACCAGTTTAAAATGTTCAGTTTTTTTCATTTCCTTCTCCACACGACGTATTTGCTTGTTCATATTATTATGTCAATTTAATATTTATTTTCCTTTCAGACTAATTAGATTATTTAAATGAAATAAAGTTACAGAGAGAATGAATAAATACCTTAGTACCTTAGTCCCTGAGTAATCAAGATTTATACGTTTATCACTTTTATGTTATAATAAAAATTCTAATAATTTCAATTTGATTCTTATGCACTAAGGTTCTCAGGTATTCATAACAGGGACTAAGGTACTAAGGGACTCTTCTAAATAATACCTCTGAGCATTTGTACTACAGAGTTATTTTCAAAAACTCATCCATATCGTTGTGCTTGTTGATGGATTTTTAGTATATTTGAGAATATAAAATGCGAACCAATCCTGCAGTAATTACTAAATTTATATGCCGGAGATCACAGCGATGGAATTAAAAATAGTTAAAATTGAAAAACCGGTTGATATGAATTTTATACTGGGGCAATCCCATTTCATTAAGACTGTGGAAGATATTCATGAGGCGATAGTGAATGTCAATTCCGGTATTAAATTTGGCCTGGCTTTTTGTGAATCTTCGGGAAAGGCACTGGTACGCTCCAGTGGTAATGATCAGGATTTAATCAAACTTGCTCAACAGAATGCTCTTAAGCTGAGTTGTGGACATATTTTCATCCTGTTTTTGGGTAATGCCTTTCCGGTAAATATTTTAAATACGATAAAAATGGTACCGGAGATAGTTTCCATTTATTGTGCCACAGCAAATGAGACTGAAGTTATTATTGCGGAAACCAAAAATGGCAGAGGCATACTGGGTGTGGTGGATGGAATCAAAAGTAAGGGACTGGAGCAGGAAGAGGATGTTAAAGATAGAAAAGACTTTTTACGTAAAATCGGATATAAATTTTGAGTTGAATCATAGCGGGTAATGGTCCATGAAAAATCTGCAGGAATTGTTTGACGCCTACTTACGAACGGAACCGACATCTGAAAAAATAAAATCGGCAACCTCGATGTTGATCCACATTGGCAAGGCACTTAATGTACCGGCCCAGGAAGAGATCGATCGGGAGTACTATGCTGATATCACCCGCTCGCTTGATGACTATTTTTCCAAGACACCGGCCCAAGCAAGGTTGGACAAGGCAATTCTAGCGGAAATGATAGGCAGAGTGGGTTTAAAACCTTCATTAAAGCCGATTCTGGAAAACCTGCTTACCGACCGGGATGAAAATGTGCGTCAGTTTGCACTTAAGAGTCTCGAGTATCATGGATGCAAAAATCCCAAAGCCGTTTTACCAGTGATTAATAAATACCGTAAATCGGATGATAGTATGATGGTAATCTCTACTGCTCATCTGGCTGCAAAACTGGCGTGTTCGGATTTTTCTCAACTGATTTTTGATCAAATGGCTCGCTGGTACAAAGGAGGATCACAAATCTTTGTCGCTGATGTATTGAAGCGGATAATTTATTTGCTTAATAAGGGCACTTGCGGCGATGGTAGCATGGATTTAACTAAATTAAAGGACTGGACCAAAAAGAATTGTCCCGATGCAGTTAAAGTATTTCCGCGTCATTAATCCGATAACAGTAATTCAGATTTTCAGGATTTCATAGTCCTGAGCATAAAAATTGTGTTATATCTATTAACCGTTCAACTTTAACTCAAGATTGCATCATGTTAAAAGTAAACTCCATCAGAATATTTTTATTGATCAGCCTGGGCTTACTCCTGAGCTGTGCACCTTATTCTTTACCTGAGCCGAAAGTATACTCGACCAAAGAAGCAGCCCTGACCGCTTACATGCAAAGCCAGGATCTTTACCAGTCCAATGAATATTCACAGGCATTAAAACTGATCGATTCGGCATTGGCCATTAATCAGAACGTTGCCCAGTTTTATCAATTAAAAGGTGATATTCTAAGAAAATTAGCGCGCTATGATTCCGCTTTAGTGTCGTATCTGGCAGCTATCAGTCAAAGATCCAATTACACGGAAGTGTATATTAGCATAGCGGAAATTTATCACCAGCAAAATCATTTCCATGAATCCATTCGTTATTATCGTAAAGCTCTGGCGGTAGATACAACTCTTACCCCCCTTTACCTGGAAATTGTCAATAATTATATTTCACTACAGGAATGGGAAGTCGGATTAAATATTCTGGATGATTACGGTAAACTTTTACAAGCACACAACCAACCGGTAAATCCGGACTATTATTATTTAAAGGGTAAAATTCTATTCAATCAAAAAAATTATACTCAGGCTATCCAGGAACTATTGCAGTACCGGCCGGAAACTGCATCCAGGCATGCGGTTCTGGCCTTGTTGGGCCGGAGTTATTATGGTTTAGCAAATTATGAGAGTGGAATACCCTATTTTAATAAACTGGTACGGATGGATACGGAAAAAGGGGAATGGTATTATTTCCGTGGAATTTATTTTTTCCAGAAAAATAATATAGCGGATGCGCGAAATCAATTCGAGGTTGCTCTAAATTCCGATAGTACCCTGTATAACTGCCACTATTATCTGGGTAAAATATATGAGTCGCAGGGTAATGTCAAAAAGGCTGTGGAAGAATTTCGTTTGTACCGGGAAAGTATGCGCTCGTCGCAAGGTCTAAGCACCAAATTGGATGAGCTCAGGGAGCTTAAAAGTTATACCGATGATCAGTAGGGATTCCGGGTAAGGCTGGAATATATGTTCCATGAGATCGATCCGGCGTTAATAAAACAATCAAGCCCTTTCTCTAAAAAACGATGGTTTCGGGATGCGGAAGCGGAATGTGATTTATTCCTGTGGCAGGATGATAGAAATAAATTACAACGTTTCCAGTTCAGATATCAGGATGCTTTGATTGAATGGGATCACATAAAAGGAATTCGCACCGGTCATATTGATGCTCTCAGCGGCTCTTTTATTCATTATCAAAGTAAATTATTCCGTATGCATCAAAATCTGGATCTGGAAATTATTCAGGGTATCAAACAGATGCTGACTAATAAAGAAGATGATTTGCAGGAGGGAATGCGTCAAATACGTGAAATCCTTTATGAGATTGCCGGTCGATCCCATAAATAATCAACACTTTTAATGAATGATTATGCCGGAACTACCTGAAGTTGAAGTGATCGTACGCGAACTGCGTCAAAAAGTACTAAACGAAGAAATCGTGGATATAAAACTCCACTGGAAAAAGAGTTTCGTAACCAATGGGAATACCCGGCAGTCGGTCTGCGATAAAATCAAGGCTATTGACCGCTACGGAAAATTTATTATTTTTCAACTGGATCATATTTATATGCTGGTGCATCTGCGGATGACCGGCCGGATGATCGTCAGCAATGCAGAGAAAATTGACAGAGCGCAGCTACGGGTTCATTTTAAATTCAGATCCGGTAAATCACTCTTATTTTATGATACCCGTAAATTCGGCCGGGTGTATCTGACGACAGATGCGAATAAATTTCTAGAATCCCTGGGTATTGATGCCCTGGATGCACAGTTCTCATTAAGAGATTTTAAAGCATTGCTAAGCAACAAAAAAGGTATTATTAAACCGTTCCTGCTGGATCAGCGTCAACTGGCCGGGTTGGGTAATATTTACGCTGACGAAAGTTTATTCCGGGCCGGAATTCATCCGCAGAGGCAGATCAGTACGCTTTCGATTAAAGAAATGGGACGATTATACCGGGCTATCAGAAAAATTCTGCAGGAAGCTATAGCACATATGGGAACAACACTGGCAGACTATAGAACAACTGACGGTGAGCCAGGCCAAAATCAAAAATTTTTAAGGGTGTACGGGCGGGAACAGAATCCTTGTTTTCGCTGTAAAAATCCTATTGAAAAAAAATGGATCGGTGGCAGAGGTACACACTATTGTTCTGTCTGCCAACCACTAAAAAAAACCAGAT
>CAYSHN010000259.1:0-5511 GCA_964430815.1 uncultured Calditrichota bacterium
GAAGATTTAAAAGAAATCAATTATGGAACACCATCAAAAGCACTTTTATATAAATCAACATCGGTCTCATCATGAACCGGAGTGACATTGACCAGATTACCATGAAGATCTTTATATAATCGTAACGGATTCAACAGGGCGCTGCCTTTCTGCCCGAATACATTGGTGTAGATAATGTCTTTTTCCATATGCAATTGCCAGGCTACTTCCACCGTAATGACGACCTGATTCACTGTTTCAATAATCACCAGTGCGGATTCTTCGCTCTGCTGTGTTGAGGACATGGTATTAAAATGGGAGAGTATCGATTTGATCTGCGGCATACCCAGGAGCCATAATACCAGATCAATCAGTTGAATCCCCAGATCCATTATTACCCCGCCGCCTGAAATCTTGATATCATAGAGCCAGCCCTGATACGGCTGACGATTCCATTTTTTAAGCCAGCCGGTCTTTATGTAAAACGGCCTGCCCAGTTCATCCTTTTCCAGAAAATTCTTTAAAATTACTGCATCGCGGCGGAAACGATTATTCATAGCGACGACAATGGGTACATTAGCATCAGCTGCTTTCTTCGCAATTTTTTTGGCTTGCTGGGCATTGAGCGCTACTGGTTTTTCAATTAAGGCCGGGACCTTCTGCTGAATAGCAGCTAGGGCCATGGGATAATGGAGATTGTTGGGTGTACAAATAAATATACCATCCACTTTTTCCTGTCGTAAGAGATATTCAATATCATCGTATACATTTTCTATACCATACTTGTTGGCAATAAAACTGGCTTTTGATCTATCAATATCACATAAAGCGACCAGTTCCACATCTTCCATCTTTTTGAGAATGGGAATACGCACTACCTGTGAAATACCCCCTGTCCCCACCAGGGCAACCCTGACCTTATCCATCCATCTTCCCTTTTAGAAATATAAACTTCTATAAAACAATGTTTAATCTGTGCATCAGAATTTAGATATTTATTAAAAGAAAGTAAATCAAACTTTTCATTTAAATATCATCTCTTGAACCAAATAGTCTCAGGAATGATACTTTAAAGAAATAAGCAGATTAGAGCAGGATTAAAAAATAGAAATTAAATCTAAATCTGGTCGGCAGGAATGGGTACTTTCAAAACATCTTTAAGCAGTTTGCCCGCTTTGAAATGTGTTTTTCTCCGGGCCGGTACATAAATAATATCGCCCGAGCGTGGATTTCTGGCCTTGGGTTTTGGTTTGGTTTTTTTAACTTCGAAAACACCAAAGTCCCGAATCTCAATCCGCACTTCAGGATTCGCCTCAGCCAATATCTCTCTTAAAACGGTAAAGATAGCATCTACAAATTTTTCAGTTGTATATATCTTCTCATCGAGCATCTTTGCTGTTCGTTTGGCGACGTCTTTCTTTGTAACAGTCTGCATGAAAGATCTCCTTTATATAACCCTCACCAAATCAGGCATAAATTCTTATTTTATTTTAATCTAATGCATAAAAAAAATCAAAGCAAGAAAAAAATCGGCATTATATTCTATAAATATTGAACTTACAGAAATTTTCGGTAAATAATCGTATATACTTAACCTTTCTTACAAAGAATTTTATCAGGATTTAGCTATTTATAAAATAATTACTTATCCTTTATTCTTTTTTGGTCTTTTTTTCTGAGCCTTCTTTTTTTTCAGCCCTGGTCAGATTTTTCAATTCGCTTAATTTTATCAGGGCCTGCATAGGCGTCAGATTGTCGATATCCAATGCTTTGATCGCATCCTCAACCACGGAAGAATTTTGAACCTGAAAAAGAGACATTTGATTAGGATCGATATCTCGACCTGATTGATGAGTGGCTAATTTGGGTAAACTATTAACAGTCAGTTCATTAGCCTCAAGATTTGCTAGAATTTCTCTTGAACGTTCTATGACAGTACCTGGTAATCCTGCCATCTGCGCTACATGAATTCCGTACGAATGATCGGTACCGCCTGGCACAATCTTACGCAAAAACAATATCTGATTACCCCATTCTTCCACTGCTATATTATAATTCTTTATTCGTGGATACAGACGGGCTAGCTCGGTCAATTCATGGTAATGCGTAGCAAACAGTGTTTTGGCGCGCAGATTCTTCTCGTTATGTAGATATTCTGCCACAGCCCAGGCTATTGACAGACCGTCAAAAGTACTTGTACCTCTACCGATCTCATCAAGCAGGATCAGACTGCGTGGAGACGCATTGCTTAATATATTGGCTGTTTCATTCATCTCCACCAGAAAGGTGCTTTCTCCACTAGCCAGATTATCGGAAGCACCGACCCGCGTGAAGATCCTGTCCACCACACCAATCCTGGCTTCATCTGCCGGGACATAACTACCCAGTTGCGCCATAAATACTGTTAATCCTACCTGTCTTAAAAAAGTAGATTTTCCGGCCATATTAGGACCGGTTATAATCCAGATTTGTTCATCCGCAGGATTCAGATAGACATAATTCGGGACAAATTCTTCACCCGGACTTAAAAATTTTTCCACCACCGGATGTCGTCCATTTTTAATCTGCAATATCTGATCATCATTTACTTCCGGCCGGACATAATGGTTCTCTACAGCAGCTTGAGCCAAACTGCAAATACAATCCAGAAAGGCAAGCAGGATGCTATTCTCCTGAATTTCCGCAGTCTGTTTGATCAGTTCTACCCTGACCTGTTGAAACAGATCATACTCAAGTTGTTTGATTTTCTCTTCAGCTCCCAGAATCTTATCTTCTTTTTCTTTTAAACTGGGGGTAATAAATCTTTCAGCATTGACCAAAGTTTGCTTTCGGAGATAATCCGGTGGAATTTTGGACAAATTCGAATTGGTAATTTCAATATAATATCCGAAGACTTTATTATAGTTGATCTTTAAATTATTGATTCCGGTTCGCTTTCGCTCTTCCTCCTGCAGACTCACCAGCCAGTTCTTACCGGAGTGGGTGATCGAGTGTAACTCATCGAGTTCAGCATTAAATCCGGCCCTGATCATGTCGCCTTCGGTGATCGTGACAGGAGGATCATCCACAATGGATCGTGAAATAAGATCAATAATTTGCGGTAGCTCCTTTAATTTGGCGAAATGAGTTTGCAGTTCCGCAGAAGCAGATTCTCTTATTTGTACAACAAGCAGCGGAATAATCTGCAGGGAATCTTTCAGATTTATCAAATCACGGGCATTGCATCGTCCGATAGAAATCTTACTGATCAGTCTTTCCAGATCCGAGATCTCCGACAGTAATTTCTGGATAGCATGTAGAGTCGGTTTATGGTCAATCATTGCCGCAACCAATTGCAAGCGGGTATTGATTTTATTCACCTGGCGCAAAGGTTGAGTAAACCATCTTTTTAATAAACGTCCCCCCATGGCAGTTTTGGTTTTATCCAGAACGGCCAGTAAAGTATTCCCTCCAATATCTTCCCGGATCGGATCATAGATTTCCAGGTTTCTGCGGGTCGCTTCATCTAAAATCATATAATCTGTAAGATTTAAAATCCGTGGACGTCTGATATGATCCAAACCCGATTTATTATTTTCCTGCAGATAATTTAAAATCGCTCCGGCAACAATTACTCCCTCCCTTAACAGGTCCAGACCGAATCCTTTTAACGAATGGGTTTTATAATTTTTTCTGATCTGTTCACTGGCATAATTATACTCAAACACCCAATCATCCCGCGGTGTCAATACGGCGGATATGCGGCGGTCAAGCAAACCGGCAATTTTTTCTTTTTGAATCTTACTAACCAGAATTTCTCTGGGTGCGAAAGGAATAAGATGATCCACCAGATTGGACCATTCAACCTCGCTAAGATAAAGTTCACCTGTTGAGACATCGCTGCAAGCTAAACCTGCTTTCTCTGTTCCAATAAACAGGGCGGCTAAATAATTATTAGATTTATGATCCAGTAATTTTTCAGATAAGGTTGTTCCCGGGGTTACAATTTCGATTACACTGCGCTTGACCAGCCCTTTAGCAAGTTTCGGATCCTCTACCTGTTCGCAGATGGCGACACGATGCCCCGCTTTTACCAGTTTATACATATAATTTTCTAGGGCATGGTAAGGAAAACCGGCCAGAGGGACATGGGCACTTTTACCATGGGCCCGCTTAGTTAAGGCAATGCCTAATAATTTAGAGATCAGTTGGGCGTCCTCATAAAAAGTCTCATAAAAATCACCCATTCGGTAAAGAAGAATCGTATCCTGGTACTGGGATTTGATCTGGCGATACTGCTCCATCAGGGGAGTAGAAGCTACATTAAGTTTCGACATACTATCAGAAATAAATTTTAGAATTTACTTCAATTCTTACCCTGACTGCCTGCTGCAGCGGAGGGAGTATTATCTCCACCAGTCGATTAGGTTGTATCTTTAGAAAAAATTGATGACCCGTTTATAATCCTGGCTGTTGAATTTAAATGGTGATTTTTTGTATGGGTAAGGTAAAACCAAAAGTACTGCCTTCATTGAGTTTACTTTTTACCCAGACTTCACCTTTATGCAGTTCGATAATCTCACGACAAATAGCCAGACCCAAGCCCGTCCCTTTTAACGAAGCATCTTTACCTGCTTCGGTCTGCTCATATTTATTGAATATTTTAGTAATTTCCTTTTCAGAGATTCCCACCCCGCTATCGGTCACCGCTACCTCCACAAATAGATCGTTTTCATGGGTCAATTCATTTTTCATTTTTTTCAGGTAACTCGATATACGGATTGTACCACCCGGAGGTGTGAATTTCAAAGCATTGCTTAAATAGTTACGCATAACCTGTTCCAGGCGGAATTTATCAAATGATAAATATGGAATATTCTGATCAAGTTCTTTTATAAATTTAATGTCTTTTTCTTTAGTCAGAATCTGAAAATGTTCATAGATGGTTTCCAGCATTGAATTAAGCGAATTCATCTCCGGTTGAATTTCCATATGCCCGGCTTCCAACTTGGAGGCAATCAGGAAATTTTCGATCAGCCGTAATAACTTAAAAACGTTTTCCTTGGCAATTCCCAGCAGTTCAGCCTGTTCTTCATTGACCTTCCCCACAACCTCTGTACGTACAATATCAACATAGCCCTGAATTATATTAAGTGGAGAGCGTAGATCATGAACGATCATCGAATTAAAATCTGCCCGCATATGTTCAATTCTTTTCTGATTGCGCAGGTCGGATAGTACACCAAAAAAACCGACCCGTTGATCCTGCTGGTAGAGCGGTGAGGTATACATCATGAATGGAATAGGTTCTTTATCACAGGCGATTAGTTCGACCTCCACCCCAATATTTTCTTCCTTCTGATCCGGTCGAAGACCTTCGGCACTGATTGTGCGGATCACTTCTTTCTCCATCTTATGCGCAGAATTAGATTCAGACAGATCATAGATCTTTTTTTGTAACAGATCTTCTTTCGTATTGTACTTCAGGGTCTTGGTCAAACTATTATTGACATATAAAATACGGCCTTTTAAATCGCAGGTTACCAGACCCAT
>CAYSHN010000260.1:0-5510 GCA_964430815.1 uncultured Calditrichota bacterium
CAGTTTTATAATAACTATGGATATTTCCTGTTAAATCAGAATAAATATGATAAAGCCATCGCGATGTTCCAAAAACAGGTGCAGTTAGCCCCTGCTGATGCTAATACTCATGATAGTTTAGGGGATGGTTTCAGAGCAGCCGGAAAACTTAATGAGGCGCTTTCTGAATATGAAGCTGCGGTAAAAATCGATCCGAATTTCAAGCCTTCGCAAAAAAAATATAAAGAACTAAAAAAACAACTGCACCAAGAGTAACATACTGTAAAAGCATCGACTATGGGGTGTTTGGATAGGTACGCAAAAAATGGCCCGTAATGTTGAAATTAAAGCGCGAATCAAAAGCATCGATGCTCTGATTTCAAAGGTGACTGCACTTGCTGCCGGCAAACCCATCGAGATTGAGCAAGACGATACCTTCTTTCGCTGTGAAAATGGAAGATTAAAGTTACGTGAATTCGCCAATAAATCAGGTGAACTTATTTTCTATCAACGTCCAGATCTGCCCGGGCCGAAAGAGTCGTTCTACCTGCGCGTACCAATTGCTGAAACCGCTTCGCTGCGTGAAACTTTGTCCAGGGCCTGTGGTCAGCTCGGACGTATCCACAAACACCGTACACTTTATCTGATCGGTAGAACCAGGGTACACCTCGACCGCATTCAGGACCTGGGGCACTTTCTGGAACTAGAAGTTGTTCTCAGCGAGGGCGAATCTGCCCAGGCAGGCGTGGAGGTTGCCCACAAACTTATGGCGCAACTGGGAATTGAGTCAGAGCAGCTTATCGACTGTGCTTATATTGACCTCCTGGGAGAAAAACGTGCCTGACCGTGAAAAAATACGTTTTAATCATTGCGCTCCACAATTCATCGTTAAGGATGTGACCAGATCAGTAGAGTTCTATAAAAATTATCTGGGATTTGGTATTGATTATCTTTCCGGATCACCTCCCGGTTATGCTGTGGTATATCGTGATGATGTCTATATTCACCTCTGTCTTCAAGAAGCCCATGATTTTAATCTGGGTACAGGTTGTGTTTTTATTGCAATTAAAGGAATTGACAAAATATGGGATAAAGTACAAAATACAGATGCTGAGGTTATAGATCCACTGGCTGAAAAAGATTATGGTCAGGGTGTTCATTTTAAGATTTTCACTATTAGAGATCCGGATAAAAACATTCTTAGAATTGGCGAAAAAATTTGTAAAATTAATTAATTTGCCCTAAAACCGTTCAGGCGAGCAATGCACTCATAAAAGTAGCCACTAAAAGAGTTGGTTATGTATACTACTTTCGCAGTGGATATGTATAAAAAATATATTGCACTTTTTTTGATACTATTAGCATCTGACCTTTTCAGCACCACGTGTTGTGAACAGAAATTTGATTTATTGGGTTTGGATACATCTAAAACTAAGATATTATATTTAACTGAAACACTATCTGGTGAATGTTATTGTGTTAATCTAGTCCGCCTCGAAATAAGGGAAGACAAAATTCTTGAACAGGTACAAAGATATAGAGTTGAGGAAACATTGGAAAAAACACAGGAACAGGTCAAACAGGAGATATCTGATAAAATAAATCCTACATTGGAAAATCCTGTTGAATTTGTTTACCAGGCCTCATTCTGGCAGAGTCCGCTATATGATTGGCAAATTAAAAATCCCATTACACCCCCCAATCTTTTAGACAGAATTTATAATAATCAATTTATAAATGGTTATATCTGGAATAGAGCAAACGAAGAAAGTGGGATTGTATACCCTGAGTTTATCAATAATAAAGTATTACTTATGTATTATCATCCGGCAGGATTATATGTGGATTATGTGATAGAAAAAATATACTATTTTGCAAAAGTCATAATATATTAATATTCACACACCAGCAAAGGAAAGGACATGGATTAGATACCATGCATGGATTTTTATTATTTAAGCTAATAGATTAATTTAAAATCCCTCTCCAAATCCGAAGGATGTAAAGAAAATACTTACTATAAAGGACTCGGTTATGAAGATTATAATATTTGTACTATTAATGTATGCAGGAATTTTTGCTCAGAATGTCATCGATATCACGGTCAAAGGTATCAGCAATCAACAAAATGACGGCGCCCAGCAAGACCGGCTGGAGGCCATCGTTGATGCTAAAAAGCAAGCCTGCGAAAAAGCTGGTTTGCGTATCGAAGCTAAAACCACTGTGGAAAATTTCAAGGTAGTCCAGGATCTGGTCGAAAGCCAGGCTGCCACGGTATTGCTGCCCGGATTTCAACTGATCGATGTCGGATATGTACAGGACGGCACATACCAGGTTGTGCTCAGCGGAAAAATCAAAATCATAGATGAGGAAGAAAATATTAGCAATAAAGAAATGCGCTATGCCAAATCACTTAACGACAGACAAAAATATGCGGAATGTAGAGATATTCTAAGTAAATACATCGATAGTGAGGATAAGAATGTCACTGCTGAATTAAAGGAAGAATCTTTCTATTATTACATCAAGTGGGGTTATTCTTATGATATCGATGAAGATGTCCATAAATTTATCGCCTATTATCCGGAAAGCAAATATGTGTCGAATTTGGAATCCTTTGCCGCTTTTGCAGTCAAGCCGGTTCATGTGCACGATCAGACTTACAAATCGAGTGCAGAACAATGGCAACAAACTGAATTAGTGCACGACCAACTCACATTCACAAAAAAAATAAGCTTTACTGCCGATACGATTGTATTTAAAAATTTTAGAGGACAGGATCAGACACTCTTACTTAATTTCACTTTGTTATCTAACCAAAAACCCGAGTCGACTACCGGTTTTAAACTAGTTATTGTCTATTATGATGGTAATATCAAATACACGCACACAGCGGATGAGGTTAAAATCGTGGTAGACGAATTACAAACTTTTTACTCTGGTGGTTCGACCACTTTTTCGTCCAGTTATTCTGGGGAAGGATTTGGCGATTTCAAATTTAGTGGTATCGAAATTAATGGGGATGTACCGGTGGGAAAAGGACCGTTCGGTCAAAAACTACAATTCGAGGTTTATCAGTTATCATTTTAAAAATATCAGATTTTTAGAATTGATTAAAAAGAAAATTTACACGGAATGCAGCCATATTAGCTCTACAGATTTCATATTTATGAAGGGGAGAGTATGAGTAAAATATTAATATTTGTGCTTATTATTATTCAGTCCGGTATTCTGTTGGCACAGGACTGGCAGGAATATACAATAGAGGGAAGCGATTTTTATGTAAAACTTCCCGAACCACCTGAGAAAAAAGTTCAGGAGATCCCTTCCACCCAGGGAATCATAACAATGAATATGCTTACCTGTATTGACGGGCAAATGAATTTTATAGTCAGTTTCTCCGATTATCCTGCCACATCCTTAAACAACGTGAACCTCGATAGTTTCTTCATTCAAGCCCGTGATGGCGCAGTGAAAAACATACAGGGGAAACTTATATCTGAAAAAATAATTAAGTACAATGATTATCCAGGTAGAGAAATAAAATTTTCAGTTATGGAAGAAAAGGCCATGGTTAAGAATAGATTTTATCTGGTCAAAAATCGCCTATACCAGGTAATGGCTATTGTAGATCCCCTGCAATTATATACTGACCCTGTAGAAAAATATTTTGCATCTTTCAGACTTACCGAAGACGCAGGTATTCCCCGGATTGAGAAATTACTAAAGAATATTGGATATACTTACGACACAACTCCTAAAGGCGAATATCATGTAACTTTGAGATTCGAAGATCAACGAACTCATCTGGTCAGAATTGCCCCTTTTGTCTCGGATTTAACTTTAAAAGAGTTGTACGATATTTGGGCGATTATATCAAATGATAGTCTGGCTATTGCCGACTCCATTTATACAAGTATGCTGATAAAGAATGGAGAAACCTCTATCGGCAAATTTCAATTATTCCCGAAGGGAAATAAAAATTTACTCGTTTATTCGGCAGTATTTATGGGTGAACTGACTCAGGAAATCCTGAAGAAGATAATAAATGATGTTGCCTCAATTGCTGATATCTATGAAGAACAAATTACAGGGGCTGACGAATTTTAAAATCCGCTGCAAAAATCACACAGTGGATATTTATGTAAATATTAAATGGAGAATCGCATTAGTTAATCACCTTAACATAAAGAGGTCATCTTGATTAAATCAAATTCCAGAGTAAAAACTGTATGTACTTTTATTATTGCCTTCATTGTGATTAACATCCTGGCAATCCAATGTCGGGTGACCCAAGATGATAAAACGAGTTTGTGGAAAATTAAGTCAGATTCAAACAGTGTATATATACTCGGTTCAATCCACCTGTTAACTGAAGAAGAATATCCATTAAACGAGAAAATTGAAAACGTATTCTCCGGGACCAACAATATTGTATTCGAAGCAAATCTAGATAGTGCACAAAATCCCGATTTTCAGAATTTTGTTCTGGCCAAGGCCAGGTATTCAGACAATCATAGTCTGAAAACGGAACTTTCTGCAGTCATCTACGAAAAACTTAAAAATAAGTTAAAGACCATTGGCCTGGATATTGATTCCTTAAATCCATTTAGACCATGGTTTGTCTCAACAATTTTATCTATGAGGAAATTAATTTTGTTAGGTTTTAATCCAAATTTAGGTGTTGATAAATACTTCTTTCAAAAAGCCAAGTCCGCAGGAAAAAATATTTATGAGTTGGAATCGACCAGATATCAGATTGAATTATTCAGCACTCTTTCCAGGGAAGATGAGGAAACTGCCTTACTGGAAACTATCGAAGAATATGATTCAATCGGGGTAATGTTGAATCCAATATTGATATCATGGCGAAAAGGTGATCTGATCGGACTTGACCGTACCCTGAATAAAGAAATCTCAAAATATCCCCAAATCTATGACAACTTATTGGTGAAACGGAATTATCAGTGGGTAAAGCGGATTAAGGAATTTTTAAAGCAAAAACAGAATTATTTCATCATCGTGAGCGCCGGTCACCTTCCGGGTGAACGAGGTTTAATTAATTTATTAGATAATGAGGGATATAAGATCACACAATTTTAACTAAATCCGGGTTCAGTTGTAGTCTAATCTTCCCGTTGAATCTGCGCTCCTAACCTATTTAAACGCTCAGTTATATTTTCATACCCGCGGTCGATTAGTTCGGCCCGATCGATGATACTGCGTCCTCTGGTGCTGAGTGCCGCGATCATCAGGGCAATACCGGCCCGGATATCCGGACTGTTCAATTCCTGTCCCCGCAACTGGGTTGGACCCGAAACTAAAACCCGGTGCGGATCGCACTGGGTTATCTGTGCACCCATGGCAATCAATTTATCCACAAAGAACATCCGTGATTCGTACATCCAGTCATGACATAAGGTGACACCGTGAGCCTGGGTGGCCAGTACGATCAATGGACTCATTAGATCGGTAGGAAATCCCGGCCATAATCCCACTCTTACCTTCAGATCATTAGAAACCAACTTAGA
>CAYSHN010000261.1:0-5506 GCA_964430815.1 uncultured Calditrichota bacterium
GTCTATCGAGCAGCAACTCTTTAATGATATGAATGCGGCTTTAAAAGCCGGAAAAAAAGAAGATGTCGCCACCATCCGTATGGTGCGGGCCCAGTTAAAAGATGCCCGAATTGCCAAAGGTAGTGATTTGGATGAAGCGGATATCAATCAGGTGCTGCAACGGGCGGTTAAAATCCGTAAAGAAGCCATTGAAATGTATCGGCAGGGAAACCGGCAGGACCTGGTTGATAAGGAAAGTACCGAATTGCAGATTATCCAGCGATATTTACCAGAACAATTATCAATGGATGATTTGAATAAACTGATTGCCGAGATTATCTCTTCATTAAACCTGTCTTCAGAAAAAGATTTGGGTCGATTGATGGGTACGATCATGCCAAAGGTGCAGGGTAAAGCAGATGGGAAATTAATTCAGCAGTTAGCCAAGAGTGCACTCGCCATTCTTTCGCAATGAATTTCATCGATCTAACAATCCTTATTGTTGTCATCCTGTTTTCTATACGTGGAATTATACGTGGACTCGTCCTGGAAATAACCAGTCTGATCGGATTGATCGTTGGTTATCTGGTGGCGATGCTCTTTCTGGACCAACTAACCAATCTGTTTCTTTCCCTTTTTCCTGCTCTACCCAAAGCTTTAATGCAAATTGTGTCTTTTTTGATTCTATTCATTGGTAGCAACCTGCTACTCAAAGTGCTGGCCCATTTACTCACTAAAACTCTTAAATTGGCACTATTAGGATGGTTAAACCGGCTGCTGGGCGGACTAGCCGGCCTGACTAAAAGTGTCATCCTGATGAGTATGGTGGTTTTTCTTTTTTCTTTCATACCATTCTTCAATTCCCTGTTAGAGAAAGCGGATCTTGGGCACAGTACCTTCTATCCCATTTTAAATATGCTTGGGCCAAAATTTTATAATTATATCTCGCATTTGATTTCAGTTATATAAATTTAATGTTAACTCCATGCATTTAGGTACCGATACATTAACGAATCTTGAATTTGAGAAGGTATTAGAGTATATCGCTTCGTATTGTGCCAGCGATCTGGGTAAAGTACGTCTGTTCAACAGTTTGCCGCTGACCGATAACCAGCTTCTAAAAAATGTCTTGGCCGAAGTGACCGAGGCGAAAGAAATATATGCGGTGGAAGGGGGGATACCCCTTTGGTATTTTGACGATGTACGACCCCTGCTGCACAAAATTGAACCATTAGAAAGTTATCTGGAAGTAAAAGACTGCCAGCATATACAAAATGTTCTGGATCTCAGTGCCGCGCTGCAAAAATTTTTTAAAACTAAAAAAGAAAAATATCCCTTACTATTTCAATTAGCCTCAGTCCTGGACCCCTTGCCTAATTTGTCACGCTTAATCCAGAGTACTATCGATCCCTCAGGATCCATATACGATAACGCCAGTCCGGAATTAAAGAAAATCCGCGAACAGATCTCTGTAATCAGCAAGCAGATCCATATCCGTCTGGACCGCATTATCAAAAAACAAGTTCAGCACTTGCAGGAAGATTTTGTAACCTTGCGGGAAGGTCGTCTGGTTTTACCGGTACGGGAATACTCCGTCAATAAAATACCCGGTATCGTACATGGTCAGTCCGCTACCGGGCAAACTCATTATGTCGAACCATTGTCCATTGTTGCCCTGAATAATGATATGCAGGAATTGTATATTCAGGAAAAAAAGGAAATCATCAGAATCCTGAAACGATTGGCAGATCATTTTCGGCAGGAAAGTGCAACTATTATCAGTGATTTCGAGTGTATGATCCGATTCGATGTCGTTCAGGCGAAAGCCAGGTATTCAAAAACAGCAGGGGCAACGGCACCGCGGATCAGTGAGAATTTTCTCTGGGAAATCATAGATGGTCACCATCCACTTTTGCTGAAAAAAATTGGCCAACAGGCTATACCCCTATCAATGAAAATTGGGGATACCTACCGGATCATGGTTATCACCGGACCAAATGCCGGCGGGAAAACCGTAGCTTTAAAAACAGTTGGATTATTGCAATTACTTTTCCAAAGTGGTTTTCATATACCGGTTAAAGAAGGATCAAGTTTTCCGCTTTGTAACAGCCTGTTTGCAGTGATCGGTGATGAACAATCGATTGAAAATGATTTGAGCACTTTTTCTTCTCATGTCACTAAAGTAAATGAAATTCTAAAAGCCGCCGATTATCGTTCGCTGATACTCATCGATGAGATTGGGACTGGTACCGCTCCGGAGGAAGGGGCTGCACTGGCCATCGCCATCCTGGAAAAACTTAACCAACCAGGCGTCCTGACCATCGTAACCACTCACCAGGAAAGGTTGAAAGCATTTGCGCATGAAACCGAACAGGTGGTCAATGCTGCCATGCAATTTGACCAGCAGAGTTTAAAACCAATGTTTATACTGGAAATTGGTATTCCAGGCAGCAGTTATGCCTTCGATATTTCGAAAAGGCTGGGCTTGGACGACCAGGTCCTGAACCGGGCCCGTCAAATTTTAGGCAGTTCTCATCATGACCTGGAAGAAATGCTGACCGATCTGGCCAACCGCAAACAAATGTATGATAAAAAATTAGCCCAACTGTCAATCCGTGAAACGGAACTGGAAGGTTTACAATCTCTGTATCGTAACCGAGCCGAAGATCTAAAAAGAAAACGCAAATCATATGAGCAGGAAGCATTACAAGCAGCCCAGCAAATTGTTGAAAATGTCAATAAAACAGTTGAAGCGGTGATCCGTGAAATAAGGGAATCTCATGGCACTGCAGAAATTATTAAAAAGGGTAAAAAAATTATTCAAAACTTGAAGGCCGATCTGGAACAAAGAGCAGTGACCCCACTCTCCAGTGAAATTAAAATTTCAGATTTGGTTATGGGACAAACCGTACGCAGTAAACGCTTTTCTTTTACCGGGCAGATCCAGAAAATTTCTGAAGAACGGGAAGAGGTGGAACTGGAATCGAAGGGTATTAAAATTGTCGTTCCGCTGCCCGACCTGGAATTGGAAAATTCTACTGAAAAAACTCAACAGCATTTGGATCATCAAACTGAGGTATCGGCGGCGGTACTAAATGAAATTGATTTACGCGGATTGAGTGCCGATGAGGCGCTGAGCGAATTGCAAAAATATCTTGACCAGGCTCTGCATTCAGAATGGAAAGAACTCCGCATCATTCACGGTAAAGGCAGTGGTATCTTGCGGCAGAGAATACATGCCTATCTAAAAAAGAATTCTAAAATCAGATCTTTTCATTTAGGCAAATACGGAGAAGGGGATACCGGGGTAACTATTATCGAACTATAATAACTATATAAAAAGAGCTGATATGTCCAGAGAGAAATTATTTTTAATCGATGGTTCTGCTATTTTTTATCGCAGTTATTTTGCGTTTATCCGCAATCCTCTGATTAATTCCAAAGGGGAGAATACCAGCGCCACTTATGGATTCCTTAATACAATTTTCAAAATAATCGAAGATGAAGTTCCCCAGTATTTGGCTATCATATTTGATACACCCGAGCCGACTTTTCGGCATCAAATCTATCCGGAATACAAAGCAACCCGCGAACGAATGCCGGAAGAAATGATAAATTCTTTTCCACGGTTGATGTCAGCTTTGCAAACTTTACAATTACCCATTTTAGAAAAATCCAGTTTCGAAGCCGATGATCTGATTGCAACTCTGGCCAAACGGTACGGTTCAAAGGAAATTCAGGTATTAATCGTTTCGGGCGATAAAGATCTGGCTCAACTCGTTACGTCTGATATCAATATTTATGTTCCAGCCAAATCTGCCCAGGAACCGTTACAAATTCTGGATGACAAAGGCATCAAAGAGAAATATGGCGTATTACCAGATCAAATTCGTGACTGGCTGTCTTTAATGGGGGATAAATCCGATAATATTCCCGGTATACCCGGTATTGGGGAAAAAACCGCAGGCCTGCTCATTGAAAAATATCAATCTTTGGAAAATATCTACCGGCAGAGTGCAAATATCGAGAAGAAGGCTTTACAGGAAAAAATTGAAACACATAAGGACCTGGCCTTTCTTTCACGGAAACTGGTGACTTTAGATGATAAGGTCGACCTTGATATCGAATTGGAAAATCTCAAATTAAAGAAGTGGGATCAACATCAGGTTGAGGTTCTGCTTAAGGATATGGAGTTCACCCGACTATTGACCCGGGCGGCACAGGCACACCAATTGCTTGGTGGTAGCGATCTTCAACCGGCTAAAGTAAAAAGCAGAGCCAAAGTAAAGTATCAAAAAGTAAATAATGAGTCTGATCTGGAGAAACTGATCGAGCGCTGGAAAAAAGTTGATCAGTTTGTTTTCGACGTAGAAACCGATTCTTTGGATACCTTCATAGCCAACCTGGCTGGTATTGCTATCAGTTTTAAAGAAGACGAGGCGTTTTATATTGTACTAAACCACCCTGATAGCCGCTTGAATGAGAAAGAGGTTCTGGAAAAAATACACCCCTTCTTTACAAATCCGAAGATCAAGAAAATTGGTCAGAATATCAAATTTGATACCATGGTTCTGCATCAGCATGGTATCCGGATCGCCAACCTGTATTTCGATACGATGCTGGCCTCCTATCTGATTAATTCCTCCAGTAGTCAGCATAATCTTGATAATTTGGCCCGCGAAAATCTGGATTATAAGATGATCAGTATTGAAGAAGTCATCGGCACAGGAAAAAACCAGAAAAGAATGACTGACTTGTCTTCCGATTTAGTTTTTGAATATGCCTGCGAAGATGCCGATATCACTTTGAAATTGAAAAATATATTTGTGCCCAAATTAAAAGAACTAAACCTGGAGAAATTATTTTATACAATTGAAATGCCATTGGTGTCGGTCTTGATCGACATGGAAGAACAGGGAGTAAAATTAGATCTTTCCTTACTGGCCAGGATCTCCAAAGAATTACAGCAGGAATTAAGCAATTTAAAAGAGTCTATCTACCGGCAGGCTGGAGGAGAATTTAATATCAATTCCCCGCAGCAACTTGGTATTATTCTATTCGACAAGCTGGAAATTCATAAATTATTAGGCCTGCGTCGACCGCAACGTACTAAAACAGGTCAATATGCAACATCCGAACAAGTACTGGAACGTTATCAAAAACATGAGTTACCTAAAACAATTCTGGAATACCGAAAATTATATAAATTAAAAACAACTTATGTGGATGCCTTACCTGATCTGGTACACCGAAAAACGGGACGAGTTCATACTTCCTATAATCAGGCAGTAGCATCGACGGGACGGTTGTCCAGTGTAAATCCCAATCTCCAGAATATTCCCATCCGGGCCGAGATTGGACGCGAGATCCGCAAAGCTTTCATACCATCGACTCCCGATACTGTAATTATGAGTGCCGATTATTCCCAGATTGAATTGCGGATTGTTGCTCATCTGTCCGGGGATAAAAATATGAAAAAAAGTTTTTTAGCTGACCAGGATATACATGCTGCAACCGCGGCTCAGAT
>CAYSHN010000262.1:0-5488 GCA_964430815.1 uncultured Calditrichota bacterium
ACACAGGAAGAAATAGATCACTTCTGGAACAAACTTACTGCCGGCGGAGAGGAAGGTCAGTGCGGTTGGCTTAAAGACAAATTCGGTGTATCCTGGCAGATTGTTCCGACCTTACTTACTAAACTGTTAAGCGATACGACCAGAGCCGAAAGAGTTACCAGGGCTTTTTTGCAAATGAAAAAATTCGACATTGAAAAATTAAAACAGGCCTGAGCCGAAGCAACTTTATACAGCCTAAGCAAAGTGCAAATATTTTCCCGTTACTGTCCTGCCGATAAAATTGCCTAAAGACTGAAATCTACTGATAATAAAAAGAGCAAAATAAACTCCACTTCTGCAAAAGCACATTTTTCATTTCGTGGCGGTGAGGGTGGTCCGGATCTTAATTATGTGCAAATTCGATGTTCCTGTTTTTTATAGAACAAAAAGAATGACTATATTATGCAGCATAGCGCATAAAACAATAAAAGAGTGCTATAGATGAAAAAGTTGGCGGATAGATTTTTCGAAATGATCGAGGAACGTGGCTGGCAGGGACGGATCGTCCCAATCGCCCGCCTGGCTGATCTAAAACAAGCGATCTGTGGTTATGATGAGCGCGGCCTTATCGATAAAATCCTCTACCAGGAACAACTCGCTTTCATCTCTTACGATCCTCCGGCAGACCTGCCTGGTGCACGTTCGATCATTATTATCGCGGTTCCAACTCCCCAGATGCGTATTTTCATCAACTGGCGGGGGGAAACGGTTCCGGTGATCATACCACCAACATATGTAAGTTATACACCGCGAACCAAAACTGTGCAGCAGGTATTGTCAGACTGGCTTCAGCGCGAGGGTTACCACCTGTCCAGGCCGCAGTTACCGTTAAAGACGCTGGCTGTCTGCAGCGGATTAGCACGGTATGGCCGAAACAATATATGTTATGTCCCCGGCAGAGGGAGTTTTATCCAACTCATCGGGGCCTTTTCTGACTTGCCTAACGACGGCGATCCATGGCAGGAGCCCAGAGCGCTGGACCGCTGCGATTCATGCACCGCCTGTTTGCGAAACTGCCCCACTGCGGCCATCAGCGCTGATCGATTCTTATTACGTGCCGAACTTTGTCTAACCTACCACAACGAATCTGTAAACGATTTCCCGGCCTGGATCGATCCGTCATGGCATCATTGCCTGATCGGTTGCCTGCGTTGCCAGGCCGTATGTCCCGAGAATAAATCCGTACTGGACTGGTTCGAGGACCGGACTGAATTTTCCGAGCAGGAGACCGTTTTATTCCTGCAAAGAACTCCGTTTGACCAGCTACCATTAGAGACAACACGCAAGATAAAGAGCCTTGAAATCAATGAAAACTACCAGATGCTGTGCCGGAATCTTTCGATGATCATCAAACAAGAAAGTGGCTAAATATGAGCAAATTAATTGAATTAAGTGAAAAAACTGCTGTTGCTTTGTATGTAATGTTGGAAATATTCTGCATCAGCATCGGGATGGGTGTTCCCATTTTATGCATCTTATTGGGTTTTCCAGTCGGCTGGTATATCACAAAAAGGTCAGCAGCAGATATTTCAACAGACGATTATGCAGCTCTTTCAACGGAGCGAGCCGTTGAAAAAGCTGCAGAACAGACTCACCTGATCTACAAAAGAATCTTGCAGTTATCATTCTGGACCTCTGGTTTTACTTTTATATTACTGGTCATCATCTGGGGAAGAACAATACCCATGCTTTTTGATCCGCTGTCCGACTTCCAAAATTTTGGTCATCCGTTTATTCTCTATGATCCAAAAATCAGTTTTATCGCCTGGTTGATTCTGATGATCTTCATCTCCCCTTTTTTACAACTACTGACCACAATTTTTGCAGCTTTCATGACCTTGATGAGAATGGAAGTAAAAATAACAGCAAGTGGTAAATGACTGGGACATCATAATGACCGGCATCCTGTTTTTCTTTGACATCATATATATAATTCAAGTAAGAAGGAAATGGTGATAGGATGAATTATTTGGGTATTGAAGATATTTTAAAGGCCAGGGAACGGATCAGTAAGTTCGTCAATAAAACCCCAATATTATCTTCATCGTTATTAAACCGCTGGTTGGGACATGAAGTTTTTTTTAAGGCAGAATGCTTGCAAAAAATCGGAGCGTTCAAAGCAAGGGGCGCTTGTAATACAGTTGCCTGGCTCGTCGAGAACAAAATAAAAGCAAAACATATTATTGCTAATAGTTCTGGCAATCATGCGCAGGCGGTGGCCTGGGCGGCAAACCAATTTGGCCTACCCTCAACAATATATATGCCGGCAAATTCATCTAAGATAAAAATACAAGCGACAGCGGCATACGGGGCCAAGGTAGTTTTGTGTGCATCACGTATAATTGCCGATGAAAAAGTTAAACTGGCTGCTGAAGAAAAAGAAACCTACTGGATCCCGCCCTTTAATCATGAACAGGTAATAGCCGGACAAGGAACAGCTGCCTATGATTCCCTGCTTGAATTAGGTGAGATAGATGCACTGTTTGCACCATGTGGAGGTGGTGGACTTTTGTCAGGATCATTAATAGCGACCCGGGCTTTAGCACCTAACGCCGAAGTTATCGGAGCTGAGCCTTTAAATGCTAATGATGCCGCAAAGTCGTTGCGGATGAATTCTATACAAAAATTACCCTGCCCTCCCGACACCATAGCTGACGGTGCCAGGACTATGGCGATCGGGGATATTACTTTTGAATATTTAAAAAAATTAGATAACATATATGAAATTGAAGAAAACTTAATAATATACTGGACGCAATGGTTAACCCACTTACTAAAAGTACGGGTGGAACCGACCAGTGCCATGGCCATGGAAGCAGCCACTCGCTGGTTATCAGGAAAAACGTCAAAAAAACGGATTTTAATTTTACTTTCTGGTGGCAATATTGACCAGGAGACTTCCTTAATGATTTGGAAAAATAATTATCTGTTCGATCTGCCAGGCAAAAAATTAGAATAAAGGATTTTGACAGTGTCATTCTACAAGACAAAGAAACAATCAATCATGATACTATTCATCTTTCAGCAATTTACAATTACGATTCTCCTTTTTTTGCATTACCAGTGTGCGCCCTCAGACAATTTTATAATTGAACATCAAGTTACCGGACCCATTGAAACGAATTGCTACTTATTATACGACACCGATAGCAAAGAAGCGGCGCTTATCGATGTCGGCGGACCTGTTGATTCGCTAGTTTCTATTATTGCTGAACACCAATTAAAATTGAAATATATCTTTGCCACGCATTGTCATATGGATCATCTGGAAGGCGTACCCCTTGTCCACAACAGATTTCCAGATGCCCTGCTCTGTTATAACCAGCAGGATTACGATAGTTTTTTGGTATCCATAGAATGGGGTATAAAGCATTTCGATCCCGGAATGACGGAAGAGTTGAAACAAAATCCCGCCACAGCGAAATGGTTTGATTACGATCTCTCTGCTTTTGGTCCCCCGCAGGTCTACCTGGAGGACAATCAGATCTACCGATTAGGTAACCTGCAGATTAAAACAATCCTATCTCCCGGACACTCGATCGGCAGTATTTGTTATCTGGTCGAAGATGTACTATTGTCGGGCGATGTGCTTTTCTATCGGACCGCGGGTCGCACGGATTTAATAGGCGGATCGTCCGAAGACCTGGTCAAGTCCGTACGCAGGTTATATACAATGTTTCCGGATGGTACAAAAGTCTATCCCGGTCATGATCAGCCAACCGACATCGGTTCAGAAAAAAAGGAAAACAAAAAGATCACATTGGAGCAGGTATATATAAAGTGAGTATGATGCTTTTATGGAAAATCTGAAAATAATTCGCTCAATAGCCACTATCTTTAGATAGTGGTATAGAAATCCCCAAATATATTGGCTTTAGCCTTAAACAGAGGGGGAATCACTGATTAAATATTTCATTTGTGGCTAAAGCCCTATTATTTTGCTGGTAATTTGGACCACTATCTAAAGATAGTGGCTATTGAGCATCAATTTCATATTATGAGTCTTGTTTTATGGAAGATTTCAATTGTTCTATTAATAAATTTGTTTTGTATAGTAATCTATGAATAAAACAGTCTTGATCAGAAAATCTGAAATATCCGATCTGCAGGCGATCACGGAAATCTACAATGAGGCCATCCTGAGCACCACGGCAACTTTTGATACTGAGCCAAAAACTCGGGCCGAGCGTCTATCCTGGTTTCAGTCTCATGATCAACGGCATCCCATCCTGGTAGCCGTGGCCGACGACAAGGTGGTCGGCTGGGTGTCGCTGAGCAGGTGGTCTGACCGGCCTGCGTACGATGCTACCGCCGAAACATCATTCTACGTCAAATCCGACTATCGCGGCTGGGGCATCGGCCGGAAACTCAAACAGGCCATAATTGACGAAGCCCGGCGTTTAAAATACCACACGATTATCGCCCGGGTAGCTGGTGAAAGCGATATAAGTCTGCATTTGAACGAAAGTTTCGGTTTTCTCCATGTCGGTACAATGAAAGAGGTCGGCCGTAAATTCGGCAGGTACCTGGATGTGCATATTTTGCAGAAGATTTTAGATTGAAAGACTTTGTATTACAAATAAGTCTTTAGGAGAGTATAGAAGATAATTAGTAATTGGTAATTAGTAATTTGTAATTTGGAATTTGGATTTTGGTATTTGTAATTTGGATTTTGGAATTTGGCATTTGGTAATCAGAATCGTCAAAGGAGGCATATAAATGAATCAAAGTAAGAAACTGATCAGAATGACCGTTGCTTTAGGGATTATTACCCTGGTAGCCATGGTATTCAGTTTCCTGGCCTTTACGGATATTGCGCATGGCGAGGAAGATGTAACGCTGGAATTGGCCGTATTGCGGGTAACCGCATTGCTTATCGTTATGTTTATCGCCCTGACCTTCGTCACACTGTGGAGAATGAGCAGAGAATTCCGTAAGACGAAAAATACCTGATAAATCAGGAACGGCTGCAAATCTTGAACATAGGAGATACAAATGATAATCTTGCGTTATTTAACATTGTCGATTTTGTTTTTATTATTTTCCTGTCAAAGTAAGTCCGATAAATCAAATGAACATAGCGGCAGCAAAGACAGTGGTCAATCCAGAATTGATACGGTTGTCAAAGCAGAACAAATTTCCGGTTTAACTGCCGCTCCGCCGGCCGACTCATCATGGAGTTCATATATTGCTGTTCTTAAGGACGGAATTGATCAGGTAAAGGCTAAGATCAAAGACAGCACGATCTTTGTGGCTACTCCAGGGCAACAGTTTCTTTACGAAAATAACTCACAGAGTGCCTGGATTGCCGACGGCCGCTGTGCGTATATTCCGGCGGAACAGGTTAAAAGAGCGGATCTGCCCTATTTCAAATTTACCTTCAGCAAGTGGGATTTCAATAAAAACGAAGATTATGAATTGCATAGGGCGGCAAAGCAAATCGACATTG
>CAYSHN010000263.1:0-5483 GCA_964430815.1 uncultured Calditrichota bacterium
TTCCACTTGTTGCCCGCAGCAGTAGCCAAAAAAATAGGATGCTGGTTAAAAGAAAAATCCCAAACACTTGAACAAATTCTACAAATTTATCAGGATGGATTAACTATTCATGAATTTGAGAAACTATCTGCCAAATATGACCTGGTCATAAAAATCAAAGGATTATTCTTTTTGCGGCCCATTTTTAAAATCCGTTATAACCTACCGGTTATTCGTTGCCCCAACCTGCCTTTTATCCGCGAGTTTTTTGGCAGCGGCTGTGAATATTTACTGCAAAAAAAATAATCCAGAATTAGAAGTTTTTTCCATCCGGATTGATCTTAGCCGCTTCCCAGGCTAATAGAACTTTTTTCCGTAACGGTCCCCCACCATAGTTTCCACTATTCCCTTCCTTACGAATTACACGGTGACAGGGGATGAGAAATGAAACCGGATTCCTGGCGATGGCGGTTCCAACGGCACGCACTGCTTTGGGGTACCCAATCTTAACCGCCAGATCCTCATAGGCCAGAACACAGCCCTGGGGAATACTTAACAGTGCTTCCCAGACTTTAAGTTGAAAATTGGTTCCCTGCAGATGTAAATGGAAAGGATGATTAAGTCGCCAGGTGTCGGGTTGGAAAATCTTTCGAATCAGAGGCTTTAATTTATCGTCCTGCTCATGAAGTTCGGCCGAAGGCCAGGATTTTCGTAGTAAGCTGATATATTTATTCCGATTGGTTACTGTTAGAAAATACAAGGCGCAAATTCCCCTGGCCGTAACAGCTAACAAACAAGTACCAAAGGGTGTGGGCAAAAATCCGTAGGTTATTTTTAATCCAGCTCCCTGCGCTTTAAACTCTCCCGGTGTAACCGCTTCACACTGTACGAAAAGATCGTGCAGACGCCCTGGTCCGGATAAACCACTATCGTATGCTGCATCCAGCAGATTTTTTGATTGGCGCAGGACTGTCTTGGCATATTCTTTAGTCATAAATTGTAAAAACCGCTTGGGACTGATACCTACCCAGCGTTTAAACAATCTCTGAAAGTGGAATTCACTCAAACCGACCTGGTGAGCTAATTGTACCAGTTCGGGCTGCCGGCGAAAATTATCACCCAGATACTTGATGACATGTTCAATACGCAGGTAGTCGGTTGATTGTTGGCTGAGATCATATTTATCCATACTCTTTCCTTTCACAATGATCTCAAACTAAAAAAAGTAAAAATCAGAACCAACCCGATTCTTGCTATTCGTATAACATCATGTTTTGTATATATAAATCCTGAAAATCTGCCCGGCCAGCCATCTCAACAAAACGTGTGGTTCTGGCCAATAAATCAACTTGTTTCAATTGTTCTTGATCAAGTAGTATCCTGCGCGCCCCTTCCAGAGAGGCGTTCCCAATAAAATGAATCCGGTTGAGATCTATGGCAGGTACCAACTTCAGATCGACTGCCGTCTGTGGACGAATAAAGTTACCAAAAGCACCGGCCAGATATACATTTTTAATCGCCAGCGGCTGAATTTCTGCCAATCGGCATAACACCAGCCAGGCCGAGGTTATAGCAGATTTAGCTAACTGAAAGGCCCGGATGTCCGTCTGGGTCAGATATATATTTCTTTTAGCTCCCTGTAGTACTCCGGTAATGAGGGCAGCATATTCTCCTCTGTACAATCCCATTCTCTGCCGGTAAAATTCGGCTGCTTCTTCTGTATCGAGATCGTCTGACTCGCACCACTTTCCAGTCGATTTTAATATTTTCTTTTGTATTAATACATCGATCAAATGAAATAATCCACTGCCGCAAATTCCCCGTGCCGGTTCATCATCGATCGTATCTACCGATAACTCGCTGCCCTGCCAGTGAGCGTCATAGATCGCACCCGACTCAGCGCGCATTCCAAAACTGATACAAGCTCCTTCCAGGGCCGGACCGGCCGGTGAGGAGGCAGTCAGACGGATTGAATCTGTTTCTACAACTACTTCGCAATTTGTACCAATATCGATCAATAATTTAGATCCTTCCTCTTTTTTCCCAAACCCGGCGACTAGCATATCAGCCACTACATCTCCACCTACGAATCCTCCTAAGTTAGGTGCAATCAATATATTAGCCTGCCCATTAACTGCCAGGCCCAGATCGACTGCCTTCTCTTTTCTGAGATCTTTAAAAACCGGGGTGTAAGGTGCCAAGGCCAGGGATTGTGGATTGATGCCTAGCAATAAATGGTTCATACCAGCATTTCCACTTAAAGTTATGATATACAGGTTGTTGTTATCCACCTGATGAGTCTTACACAATTCGGCAATAAGACTGTTAATACCCTGTATTATAACTTTATGCAAATGTTCTAATCCATCTGTCTGCTGAGAGATATAGGTAAGGCGCGAAATCAGGTCGGAGCCAAACCTGGCCTGGGGATTGATCGAAGCAGCGATATCAATCGTCTCTCCCGATGGTAAATGATGTAAACTGATCACTACTGTGGTTGTCCCCAGATCTATCGCCAGGCCATACGCCTGGTCGACTGTGTTCCCCCCTTCGATATCAATGATTTCCTGTTCCATAACGGTAACGGTAACCTGATACCCATTCTCGCGCAGAACCACAGGTAACTTTTTTAGTACCGGCAGGGATACTGTAGATTGAATTTGATATTCCCTGTCGACTTCTTCTTGAATCAGTTGAATATCACTTTTTAAATTCTCCAGAGTAGCGGCCGACAATTTCAGAAAGTATTTTTTTAACGGTGGTTTCACTGAAATCTGTTCCGGCACAGATGTTCTTAAACCCGTCAAATGGTTCAGTCTGTTTTCGCCGGGAATCAATACCGTCCCCGACTGGTAGATATTAGTCATACAGGACAGGCGCCAACCCTGCTGTAATTCCTGTGGGGTGAAGAATAAACTATCCTGATAAGTTGGTTCCGGGCACTGACCCAAAAACTGAATGGCACATTTGCCACAGGAATGGTTTCCACCACAAGGATACAATAGATGCAGATTTAGCTCTTCAAAAGCTTTTCTAAGAGAAATAGGTGATGGGAATTGATGTTTGATCTTATCCGGCAGGATCTCAATTTCGAATGCTTTATTCTCTTTCATTTCCTACTATATGTTCAATAATCATGTCAGGATGTCTCCCTGTGATCGCCCAGGAGAAGACAGGTTTATCATCGAAATGACAGGTGTTTTTTACCATTTGCAGAATTCTGTTTTGAGACATTTATCATTACTGGGAAGAATACAATATATAACTTGAAAATCAGGCTAATCCTATGATTTCTTTATGGTTGCTGATTTATTCATAATCGTAACTAAAATAAAAAGTCGGGTTACCTTGTTTTGCGGATCATTTGAATATACCTGGATAGTCTTATGGGTCTTCCCTCTTCGATTTTTAGTATTCAGGGATACTTCCACCTGTCCGCTATCACCCGGTGCTATCACTCCTGAACTCAGAAGTACTGCGGTACAACCTCAGCCAGGATCGATGCGGTTTATACGCAGTGTATCTTCACCGGTATTTTTAAATTTGAAAATGTGCTTGGCCAGAATTCCTTCATCGACCTCACCAAAATCGAACTGTTCCAGATCAAATTTTATTTTAGGAGCATGTTTATCAGCTTGCCCGGAATTGGATTGGGCACAAGCTGGCATAGTCAGCGACAGACAAAACAATAAGAGAATAATTAATCGAACTCTCATATAATACCTATTTTAAGACTTTTCAACCAGGTCGAAGATTCCCGGGCATTCACTTGAATAAAATTTTTATTAAAATAATTTAGAAAGTGATTAGTTGCAAGAGAAAGATAAGGTATCACCAGATAAGGTCTATTGATTAACTGTCATTCGATATGATCAGGTATATTTAGGAACTTATGATCCCGGTTCAGAAAAGATAAATAGTGTTCAGCTTTTAATGAAATAGTCCGAAATATATATATAATAGGGAGGAAAAAACCGACTTATAAGTAATTCAGGAATACACGCTTAGCATCCCCAGTATAAATTATTATTTAAGGGATCAAGATCTGGGGGGTTAATTATACAATATTTAGTAAGCACTACCGGCCTCAGCTTGAAAGGTACATAATGAGTGATGCCTTACATACCCTGATAGTAGTAAGCAGTAATCAGCATGCTGATCAGATTCTGAAGCACCTGCAGCAGGGCGGCTATAAAATAATTCCTAAGCGAGTTAAATCTGAGCGCTCCCTGCTATCGGCGCTCCATGATGGTAAATGGGATCTGGCAATAATTGATGATAAGTCTGTCGCTTTGAGTAATAAAAAACTCATTACCTTATTAACACAAAATGGACAAAATCCTGCTGCAGTTTTCGTCATAGTTGAACAAATTAACCGGAAAAAAATAGTTACGGCCATTCGTGCTGGTGCCAGTGATTGCCTCTCATGGAATGATCTCTCAGTTCTGCCAGCATCGGTAAAAAAAGAATTATCAAAATCCAGCAAACGACAGAAACCTTTCAACAATAAGCTGGAACAACTGGCTTCTCATGAAATGTACCAACAATTATTCAATGGTATTCCAATCGGGTTATATAAGAGTTCACCTGTTGGTAAACTAATCGATGTGAATAATGCTTTGATACAAATCCTGGATTATCCGGACAAACAATCCTTGCTAGCTACCCGGGCTACCAGTTTATATGTAAATCCGCAAGATCGAAAAAAATGGAAGAAACAGTTGGAACGGGAAGGAACATTATACGCCAATGAAGTTCAGTTTTATCGATATGACCGGTCAAAAATCTGGGGACGGGAAAGTACGCGGATTATTCGAGATGAACGAGGGAAAATTGTTTATTATGAGGGTGCTATTGAAGATATAACTAAACACAAACAAACCGAAAAAGAACTGCGGCGCAGGATCCGTGAACAGATCGTATTGAATACCATTGCGGCTAATGCCTCAGAAGTTGAAGATGAAGAGAGTTTGTTTAAACATACTACCGCTATCATCCGCGATTTACTGTTTCCTGATAGTTTTGGAATTATGTTGATCGATGAAACCGAGGGAGTTTTACGTCTTTCCCATTCTTATCATACTCACCCGAATGATTCAAGGAAGTTGGTTGTCCCATTGGGCAAAGGGGTCACCGGCAAGGTTGCCGTGACCGGTATAACCAGACGTATTGCCGACACCCGTCTGGATGCCGATTATCTAAGAATCAATGCCGAAATGCGTTCGGAAATTACCGTGCCGATCAGGGTGCATCAAAAAATCATTGGCGTTATGGATGCTGAAAGTCAGCAACCTGATTTGTTCACCGAAAGTGATGAACGTATTCTGAGCACTTTAGCACAGCAACTGGCCGGCACGATTGAACGCCTGCGGGTGGTTAAAGCGTTGAAAAGTGAGCATCAGTTTTTATCCGGTGTGATTAGTGGTAATCCGGCGATTATCTGCGGTATCGGAGTCGACGGCAGTACTCGCTTTATTAATCCTATTGGTGAGAAGATCACCGGT
>CAYSHN010000264.1:0-2934 GCA_964430815.1 uncultured Calditrichota bacterium
TAATTTATATATTTAATATATCATAGTACCTGAGTACCTGAGTACCTGAGTACCTTAGTGCCTTTGTGCCTCTGTGCCTTTCTTTACCAAATCCAAAAATATATCAGCCCTAAGGAAATCCAATTGTACTTAAGGTCACTAGCTAAGAATATTATATCAGGTGATTTCTCAATCCTTTACCAAATCCGTGCGACCCCTACGGGGTCGTTTTATTGATGGACGTTATTTTATTGCTACAAACATTTGATGCCTCCGGCATCAGTATCTATTTGATCATAATGGATCCCGGGTCCTGTCTGCCCTGGTCTTCGACATGCCGGGATGACATATTAGGGATCGTCTCGACTTCCTTCGACCTGGCTCAGGACAAGCCGCTCGACGACCGGTTCAGCCGTCCCCGAGCGAAGTCGAGGGAACACACAGTGCCCTAGTGCCTTCTTTGTCCCTTTGTCTCTTTGTCCCTTTGTCTCTACCTGACCTGTCTGCCGCCAGGCAGGCGGTAGATCTCCGACCTCTGTCCCTTTTTCTTTAATCTTTCATCTTTAATCTTTTTCTCAGTCCCTTTATACTATATCATATACGACTTCGAGATCCGTGACTTTCCAGAGGCCCGGCCGATGCAGTAATAATCGATGCCCAGGTTGCGCATGCGGCTGGGATGATAAATATTCCGGCCATCGAAAACAACGTGTGACTTCAACAATTCTTTAATCAACAGGAAATCCGGTTCACGGAATTGATTCCATTCAGTCATCACGATCAGGGCATCTGCTCCGTTCAGACAGTCATATCGTTTTTCAAATAAGGAGATTTCCTTACCGATACGATTAGCAAAGATTCGTTTGGCTTCATTCATGGCTTCGGGATCATGGGCTTGTACCCTGGCCCCTCTGGCCGTCAGGGCGTCGATCATGTTAATCGAAGGCGCTGCGCGCATGTCATCGGTCCCGGGTTTAAAGGAGAGTCCCCACATGGCAAAAACTTTATTCTTTAAATCGTTCTTAAAATATTCTTCTATCTTTTGCATCAGGATGGTCTTTTGCTGCTCATTTACTTCTTCGACTGCTTTTAAAATTTTTAATTCAAAATCGTGATCCCGGGCTGTTTTAATGATCGCTTTGACATCCTTGGGAAAACAGGAGCCGCCGTAGCCGGTACCGGGAAAAATAAAATACGGACCGATGCGGGCATCGGCGCCAATCCCCTTGCGTACCCAATCCACGTCCGCGCCCAGATGGTCGCATAAATTGGCTAATTCATTCATAAATGATATTTTAGTGGCTAACAGTGAGTTAGCAGCATATTTGGTCAGTTCTGCACTTCTTTCATCCATAACAATGATTGGCCGGTTATTGCGGACAAAGGGCTGATATAAAGTGCGCATGATCTCGGCAGCTTCATTATGCGAAGTCCCGATGATGACCCGTTCCGGCTGCATAAAATCTTCAACGGCGTCCCCTTCTTTCAGAAATTCCGGATTGGACACAACGGCAAAATCATGTTTGGTCTGTTTCCTGATGGCGGCAGTCACCTTTTCAGCGGTGCCGACCGGCACCGTGCTTTTATTGACCACCACCTTGAATTCATGCATATATTTTCCAATAGCTGTGGCTACTTCCAGCACGTGCTTCAAATCGGCCGAGCCATCTTCATCCGGGGGCGTACCAACGGCAATAATCAGAATTGTCGATTTTTCTACACCCGTCTTAAGATCGGTAGTGAAGGAAATACGTTCCTCTTCTATATTCCTTTTTAAAATCTGATCCAGACCCGGCTCATAAATTGGTATTTCACCCCGGGTGAGCATATCGATCTTGCGTTGATCGATATCCACGCAGATAACTTCGTTACCCACATCGGCAAAACATGTTCCGGCCACCAGACCCACATAACCACTACCAAAAATGGAAATTTTCATATACTGCTCCTACACTGAGGCTTAAAAATCAACTGTTACGTTTTTAAGTGGCGATCAATCCCGTCGCGCTGATTATACCTGTTCCCGTGCACTTTTACGTGCTTTCTTCGATTTTCCTCCATAATAGAAATGATAATAATGATAATAGGACGAACCATATGTGCTGGTCACGTTAACATTGTTCAATACCGCTCCGATGATACGAGCGTTGACATTCTCCAGCAGGGATTTGGATCGCCCGATGGCATCACGGTTGGTGTTACCGGCCGAAATAACCATCACCACACCATGAACTTTGTTACCCAGTACAGCCGCATCAGTTACCGCAATGACCGGAGGACTATCGAACAGGATCATATCGAATTTCGATTTCAAGCGGTTAATAAAATCATCCATCTTTTGCGAACCGAGTAATTCCGAAGGATTGGGCGGTAACAGACCGCAGGGTACGATGGTCAGATTATCGATCATGGTCGGCTTCAGGATGGTTTCAAAGGGTATGGAATCAATCATGTAGTTGGTTAGACCGTTTTCTTTTTCCAGGCCAAAAATGGAATGAATGACCGGGCGGCGTAAATCAGAATCGACCAACACCACTTTCGAGCCCATATGAGCCAGGGTGATGGCTAAATTGGCCACGGTCGTTGATTTCCCTTCTCGAGGCCCGGCGCTGGTAACGACCACTGTTTTCAGCGATTCATCCACTACCCGGGTAAAACGCAGATTGGTACGTAAAATACGATAGGCTTCGGAGATGGGCGATTTAGGATCGAAATGGGTCACCAGCTTTGATTCGATGGCCTGACCCACATCGCTATCTTTCCATTCTTTGCGGTCGATGGTATCGCTTTTGCTGTTTAATTCAATTTGCGGAATGGCGCCCAACAAATTCAGACCCAGTTGTTCCACTTCTTCTATAGTACGGACGGTGTTATCAAAATAATCAATTAAAAAAACCACCCCGATACCAAGACCCAGACCGATCAGGATGCCCAGCAGAATATTGAGCCGTTTAT
>CAYSHN010000264.1:2944-5466 GCA_964430815.1 uncultured Calditrichota bacterium
ATCGGTGCGCCAGGTTCGATGGCTTCGTCCAGAATACGGATATTACCCCCCTGTCCGGCCTGGGTTATCTTCGTCTCTTCCAGTTTACTGGTCATCATGATATACGTTTCTTCCTGAACTTTTTTATCCCGTTCAAGGCGGGCCAGTTCCAGGGTGGTTTCCGGTAAAGATTCAAGACGGCGGTTATATTCCGCCACTACATCCTTTAAAGCAGAGATTTTAGCGGTTAGCGTTTTTATATCGGTCTCCGTTTGCATAAGACTGGTTAATAAATCCTGACTCATCGCCAGGGCGTCCTTGACCATCCCGCTTCTGGTCAGTTTCTCCGATTCCTCGGTGAGTTTTTGCCGCAAAGCAGTAATTCTGTCATCATAGACTTTAAGTTGCCCTTCATAACTCAGACGATTTGGATTCAGCGCCTGCGATTCAATGGCCACCACAAATTTGGTTCTTTCGGCCACGGTTTCGCCTAATTGCTGTTGCAGGGAGAGGATGTAAGGAGTGGAGGTACCACCCAGATCTTCACCCAGACTGGCTTTTCTCTGCTCCAATTGCGAGTTTAAAGATTTATTCTTTTCCCGGGCAGAATTCAATTCAATCTTCGATTGCTCCAGCATCGATTCAGCCTGAGCCATACGCGACACAAGTTGCGAGGTTTCATCGTCCAGATTTGCTACTTTTTTTCTTTCCTGATAACCGCGTAATTTATCCTCGGCGCTTCTTAATTCTGCCTCTTTATTGGCTACCTGACTTTCTAAAAAGTCCCGCAGATCGGTCACCTCACCCTGCGAAGTTTCCGAGTTCAGAATTTTAAATTCCTGAGCAACGGCATTGGTGATATAAGCACATTCATAGGGAGTATAGGCCTGGAATTTTATTTCAAGCACATCGGTATCTTTGCGATGTTCAATTTCCATATTATCCCGTAGCCAGTTGACCTGCGAGCGCAACGTTGGGGCATAATTATCATGGCCGGATTTGAACAGGGATAAAGAATCATGAGCCGGCGAAAGGCTTAACCGCCGCACGGTACGTTCGGCCAACTTGCGGCTCTTCAGGATCTCGATCTGGTTGGTGATCAGAGTGGTCTGGCTGCCAAAATAATCGGTACCGAATAAACTTCTTTCCATGTTCCCTTTACTTTCAACCAGAACAGTGGTACTGGCTTCGTAAATTGAGGGAGAGGTGAAAGTAATATAAAGGGTAATGACAAATACGATTATAAAGCAGGCAATGATTATCCAGCGGCCACGGTAGGCAATACGCAGATAATCACCTATCTTTAGTTGTCGCCCCTGTTCCTGTTCTTCTTCAAAGAATTCATCTTTCATCTTTTTTCCCTGCCTGAGTTTATGTTCTGTTTTTTCCGGAAGGTAAATTTAAGCGAGTAAATCTTCGACTGCAATGGCTTTTCACTTTGTTCATATGAGACTGTTTAAGTATATAAGATTTCTCGCCTGCCTGGCGGAGAGAAATCTTATTCCCTTCTTAACTCTATAAAAGCTTTATATCCCGGACTTAAATTTAGTTGATATTTTTTGCAAAATATTCCTTCGGCCGGTTGATGCTACCGGAGGAATCTGAATCAGTGGTTCTCCGGCCAGAATCTGTTGCGGATTATCGACAAAAAGGTATTGAGCCCGTTCCAAACCATACTTCTTTTGCACCACCGAACGGGCCCGGGCCAATAAATGAAAATTACGCTGCTCACAATCATGAGCATCAGAGGCAATCAGATGTATATAACCTTGGCTGATCAATTGTCCGGAGACTCGAAGACATTTACGGCCAAAATCCCCGGTAATACTGCCAGCATCCATTTGCATGATACAGCCCAAACGGATCCACTCGGTCAGCAGGTGCGGTGTCTTTTGCACCTCACTATTTCTTTCGGGATGTGCCATGATCGGAATTATTTTCCGGCGACCCAGTTGAAAGAGAGTTTCCGGCAGATCGGGCGGTATGAGCTGCATCGGGATATCGAACAACATATAGGACCGTTTACTGCCGATGAAAAGCCATGATTGATATGCCCACCTGACCATTTCCGGGGAATAATATACCTCGGCCGCTAATTGAATTTCGATGTTTAGATTGGATTCGGCCAGGTACTTTTTTAATTCGTTAAATACTTCCTTGATCCTTTGCTGGTCCGGCTGGCTGGAATGTTCTGTAACATGAGGTGTGGCCAGAATCTTACTGATACCGACCTGCTCAGCCTGTTTTAATAGCTCTACACTGCTCTCCAGATTAGACGGACCATCATCGACCCCGTATAAAAAATGACTATGTAAATCGATCATAAGCAGTCAGGTTCGCGTCCATTACATCCGCAGATCTACAACTTGCATATCTGGACCTGGTTCAAAGATGAATAGATTATCGGGAAGAATTGTGGCTGTGTCCGCTTTACGAATTTCAAAAACCGAAACATTGTTGTTAAAATCGGTGTATTCGATCTTAGCGATGAGATACGATTTGGTATGAACCCACATCTTCATGCTTTTGATAAAACCATGGAT
>CAYSHN010000265.1:0-5401 GCA_964430815.1 uncultured Calditrichota bacterium
GCTATGTTCGCTGGACCTGTGGGCACAAAAAATGCCGTATCAGAATCCGAGCTTAAGTTCGGAAGAGAGGGCCAGAGATTTACTTTCACGGCTCACACTGGAAGAAAAAGCAACTCTTATGTGCGATATATCGGACGCAATACCCCGCCTGGGAATAAAAAAATTCCACTGGTGGAGCGAAGCTTTGCACGGCCTGGCAAATAACGATAGTGTCACGGTTTTTCCCCAGCCGATAGGCATGGCCGCCTCTTTTGACGATGAATTGGTTTTTAAAATCTTTAATGCTGTTGCTGATGAAGTGCGGGCCAAATACAACGCCTGGCAAAAGACCGGCCAGGATAACCGCCGTTTTCTCGGTCTTTCCGTATGGACCCCTAACATCAATCTATTCCGCGATCCGCGCTGGGGTCGAGGTCAGGAGTCGTATGGAGAAGATCCGTATCTGATGTCACGGATGGGGATTTCCGTTGTAAAAGGATTACAGGGGCCGTCGACTTCCAAGTATAGAAAACTGTTGGCCTGTGGCAAGCATTTTGCCGTTCACTCGGGCCCCGAACCGAGCCGTCATACCATGAACCTCAACAACATCGATCCCCGGGATTTGTGGGAAACCTATCTGCCGGCATTCAAAGCGATTGTTCAGGAGGCGGATGTTCGTGAGATCATGTGTGCCTACCAACGGCTGGATGATGACCCATGTTGCGGAAACAGCCGCTTGCTGCAGAATATTCTGCGAGATGATTGGGGCTTTAAATATCTGGTTGTTTCCGATTGCGGAGCAATAAGCGATTTTTATCAGAATCATAAAGTCTCATCTGATACAATCCATGCAGCCGCCAAAGGCCTAGCGGCCGGAACCGATATCGAATGCGGATTTAATTATGCTTATAAAAAGTTGCCTGAAGCCGCGGCAAAAGGTTTGATTACCGAACAGGAAATTGACACGCACGTAATGCATGTTTTGGTCGGACGTTTCGAGCTGGGAGAAATGGACGACGATGAATTGGTTCCCTGGACGAAAATTCCATTGTCGGTGATCACTTCCGCTGAACATAAGAAACTGGCGCTGGATATGGCACGGCAATCAATGACCCTGCTGCAGAACAAAAATAATATTTTGCCGTTGTCAAAATCCGCCGGAAAGATTGCAGTAGTCGGTCCGAATGCGGATGATGAACGCCTGATGTGGGGTAATTATAATGGCCGCCCTTTTAGCACCGTAACCATATTGAAAGGTATAAAAACAAAACTCCCTGCTGAAAATATTGTATATGAAAAGGGATGTGACCTGGTGGAAGATAAGGTCATCGTAACCTCTATTAAAGAATGTTCCATTGACGGTAAAGCCGGTATAAAGGCGACGTATTGGAACAACAGAGAGTTAAGCGGCGATGTTGTGGCCGTCGATCAGATAGTGGATCCCATTAAATTGACGACTGCGGGACAGCATGAATTCAGTCCGGGCGTTCATCTTAAAGAGTTCTCTGCTAAATACGAAACGATATACAGACCTGCGCAGTCCGGGGAAATTGTGTTCAAGGCCCAAGCCGCGGGAAGATTTGAGATTATTGTTAACGGAGATACACTCGTCAAACCTGCTAGATGGAGACCAATCCCTGCCCGTATTCCGCTTAAAATTGAAAAAGGTAAAGTATATAAAATCGAGGCTCTGTTCAGACAGATAGGAAACTGGCCGGCCAGTCTTAGTCTTGATTTTGGCAATGAAGTTCCGGTCAGTTTTAACGCCCTCATTGAAAAATTGAAAGGCATCGATCTGGTTGTTTATGCGGGCGGTATTTCTGCTCTCCTGGAGGGAGAGGAGATGCCTGTAGAACTCCCCGGTTTTAAAGGGGGTGATCGTACCGATATAGAACTTCCTGCGATCCAGCGTAATTGTCTGAAAGCTCTGCGGCAAGCCGGGAAAAAAATTGTTTTTGTGAATTGTTCCGGCTCAGCCGTGGGTTTGCTGCCCGAAACCGAAAGCTGTGAGGCCATCCTTCAGGCCTGGTATGGCGGCGAAGCGGGCGGCCGGGCTGTCGCCGATGTACTCTTTGGCGATTACAATCCGTCGGGGAAACTGCCTATCACCTTCTATAGGAATGTGCAACAATTACCCGATTTCGAAAATTATTCCATGAAGGGCCGTACGTATCGCTTCATGTCCGATCCACTCTTCCCGTTCGGATTCGGGTTGAGCTATACAACCTTCTCTATCGGGACCGCCAAAATCAATAAAACTGAGGTGAAAAGTGGCGATAGCATTGAACTCACGATACCTGTATCAAATACCGGCAAACGTGACGGAACGGAAATCGTCCAGATCTATATGCGCAGGGTGCAAGATGCCGATGGTCCGCTCAAAACTCTGAGAGGTTTTCTGAGAGTCAACGTGGCTAATGGGCTATCAGGTCAGGCGGTTATCAACCTGCCTTACTCTTCGTTCGAGTTTTTCGATCGGGCCAACGGTAAAATGGCTGTCATGCCCGGGGAGTATGAGATATTATACGGAAATAGTTCCGACGGTAAAGATTTAAAAACGATCAGGATTATGATTCAATAAATATCAGGAACCCGAGTTTACCAATAAAAAGTTAAAGCCTCTCTGGCTGGGCGCGGATAATAAAGACTTTTTGTACAAACCCGCTGTTACATTTATCGATTTGTTGATGGAAAAGAAGATAGATCAAAAAAACCTCATAACCGCAGGCGGTCATACATGGATGAACGCGATGCTCTATCTCGCCGAAACTCTGCAGTTATTCTTTAAATGAATATTGACGGATTAACTAACAATGGCTATTAAACAATTTTAACAATTAAACAGAGGTCAGATTATGAAGAAACGAATTCTTCTACTGGCGAACGGAATCTTTATTGTATTTGCCTTCACTATTTTCCTTCAAGCACAATCCCAGGAAGCGACAGAAACGGAGATATCTGTGGAGGTGAACAAGCCGGGCCATGCGATCTCTCCAACACTCTTCGGGATTTTCTTCGAAGACATTAATTTGTCGGCCGATGGCGGCATATATCCCGAGCTCGTCCGCAACCGTTCGTTCGAAGATGCCGACTCGCTGCAAAACTGGAAATTTGTCAGCACCGATGGTAAAAGTACGGCATCGATTTGCACGGCCGACGTGCAGGCCAGACCGCCGGTACCGCCGCTCAACACTTTCAACCGGAAATCGCTTTCTATTAGAATGGGCGGGTCATTCACGTTGGAAAACGATGGATATTGGGGAATGAACATTGTCCGGGGTGATGGATACGCATTCAATCTGGCAGCCCGGTCTAGTGAAGGAATTGCCGCATCGTTAAAAGTCCGGTTTGTCGGGGCCGACGAAAAGGAACTGGCCTCGGGCGAGATAAAGGGTATCGATGTGAGATGGCAATTTTACCCGGTGAAGCTGACGGCGTCCAGCAGCGACCCGAAGGCACACCTGGAAATATCCGGTGAAGGAAACGGCACACTGTATCTAGATTTGATTTCTCTGCTGCCGGAGAAGACATGGAAAAATCACGGTCTGCGGATCGATCTGGTGGAAGCGCTCGACGCACTGCACCCGAAATTCCTGCGCTTCCCCGGAGGTTGCTGGGTGGAAGGTGACGATTTTGCGCACATGAACCATTGGAAGAATACCATCGGCAACATCGATACACGGACACCGTTGTGGAATATCTGGGGGTACCATGCGACCCATGGTCTTGGTTTTCACGAGTATTTGCAGCTCGCTGAGGACCTCGGTGCGGAACCGCTGTTTTGTATAAACGCAGGAATATCACATAAGGAAGTTGTGCCTATGGATCAAATGGGACAATGGGTGCAGGATGCTTTGGACGCAATTGAATATGCCAATGGACCGGAGAATTCGGTTTGGGGCGGTCTCCGTGCCAAGAACGGCCATCCCAGGTCGTTCAATCTCAAATATCTTGAGATAGGGAATGAAAACGGCGGACCTCCCTATGCCGAACGCTGGTTACTGTTTACAAAGGCCATCCATGAAATATATCCGGATATTAAATTAATTGCCAATGATTGGGCTGGAAGTCATCCTGAAGACCCAAAACCGGAAATTGTGGATGAACACTATTATAATAACCCTGATTGGTTCATCTGGAATGCAAGCAAATATGACAGCTATGACCGCAAGGGACCTAAAATCTTTATCGGTGAATATGCAGTAACAGAAAATACCGGAAAAGGAAATCTTCGTGGCGCTATTGGAGAGGCTGCCTGGATGACCGGGATGGAGCGTAATTCTGATGTGGTTATAATGGGTTCATACGCCCCGCTCTTCTGCAACGCCAACCATAAAGCCTGGCCGGTTAATTTGATCAATTTTGACAGTTACCGCTGGTACGGTCTGCCAAGTTATTACGTTCAGCAGATGTTCGCCGGCAACCAGGGTACAGTTTCGCTGCCGGTAAAAATCGAGAACGCTCCCGCCATTGAAGCACCTTATGCTAATGGTTGTATCGGTCTCGGAACCTGGCTCAATGCGGCAGAGTTCAAGGACGTTCAAGTGGTCGCGCCGGATGGTAAAATTTTGTTCAAATCAGACTTTACGAAGAATATCGATGACTGGAGAAAGACCGGCAGGGGCGAATGGTCTGTCCAGGATAACGTGCTGAGGCAATCGGCGATTGCTCCTTTCGTCACTGCATTCGTAGGTGATACGACCTGGACTGATTATACGATAACACTAAAGGCCCGTAAGCTTTCCGGAGAGAATGGTTTCCAGATTTATTTTCATAACCGGCATAACCGGGAACGACTCCGTTGGGATCTTGGTGGTTACGGTAATTCTGTTCATTTATTGGAAATCGGTATCACGTCAGAAAGTATGAAAGCCACCATTGAGCCTGGCCGCTGGTATGATATCAAAATTGAAATCCGGGGCAACACCGTGAAGGGTTACCTCGACGGCAAACTTATCCAGGAAGTGGCTGAAACGCGTGCGAATGTGAAAAGCCTTTGTGCCAGTGCATCCCGCGACGATAAATCCGGCGATATCATCCTGAAGGTAGTCAACGCTACCTTTAAACCTGCTAAAACGCTAATCGACCTCAAAGGTGCTGGAATTATTTCCGGGCGTGGAAAAACCATCGTGCTTACTTCAGAGAGTCCGCTGGATGAAAATACATTAGAGGAACCTACCAAGGTATCGCCAAAGACTGAAATGGTGAATTTCTCAGGTACTACCCTGACGCACTCGTTCCCGGGAAATTCATTTACCGTTATTTATATTGCTTCTGCTGGTGAAAGTGAATAAACCGCTCGATAGCAATGACCGTGAATGATTGGGTGTTTGAAGATTTCACAGTTTTATCTTGAAAATACCCGGTGTATGTAAAATTGTAGCTATCTATCATAGGAGCAGCAATCATGAGAAAAATCATT
>CAYSHN010000266.1:0-5390 GCA_964430815.1 uncultured Calditrichota bacterium
GATCAGTATCGATTATGCCTATGCAGATTTTGGTCGTCTGCAGAATGCCCAACGCTTTTCGATTAATTTAAGGTTTTAATTTTTAAAGGGTACATGACTTTAAAGTTGTGCATCATTGCTGCAGGTAATTGAGTTTGTGGTTCATAAATCACAGTATGTATTTAATCTTAAATCGATTAGTTCCAGCTGCCGCGTCCGCATGTGTGAGCGGTTCTTACTAATTCTCATCCTTTTTTGTCTTTCTTGTCATCATAAAAAAACAGGGCCAAATGAAGCGCTGTTGTACTGGTCGGCCACTAATCCTCCTGAGATTGAATTTGCCCGGGAAGTTGTAAGTTAGTGGAATATGCTTTTCCCGGAAACCCCGTTTCGTTTTCAGCCTATTCCTGAAGGCCGCTCCAGTGAAGAGGTGATCCTGGCGGCGGTGGTGGGTAAAACCACACCCGATATTTATTCTAATATGTGGCAGGGGGATGTTGAATATTTTGCCCAGGCAGGTGTATTACTCCCTCTTGATACCATGACCGGTTTTATCGATTCGCTGTACCAGCGCTGTGACAGTTCAGTGGTTGATGAGATAACCTCGCTGGACGGTCACATATACCAGATGCCCTGGAAGGTAAATCCGATCATGTTGCTCTATAATCAGGGTCTGTTCAAGGAAATTGGATTCAACCAGCCGCCGGTGACCTATTCGCAATTTTTTGAGGCAGCAGAAAAGATGAAAGCAGATCTGGATCATGATGGCTACGTGGATCGCTGGGTTGGATATTCTGAGGTATTAGTTACCTGGTGGCAAAGATTTTTCGATTTTTATCCTTTATATCTGGCGGCGTCTAATGGCGGCAAACTGATTGAGCACAATCAGGTGGTATTCGATAATACTTATGCCATTGAGGTCTTTGACTTTTTAAAAACCTTATATGATCAGAATTATTTTTCCAGGGAAGTTTTATCCGCCCGCCAGGACGTGTTTTTGTCCGGAGTTATTGCCAGTCGTTTTGCCGGTCCCTGGGAAATTATACATGCAGAAAAATTTAAAACGCAGGACTTCACTTATTCTTTCAGCCCTTTGCCAGTTCCTGACGAACATCAAGGCGGAATTTATACCTATGGGGATCCTAAGAATATTGTTATATTTAATACCTGCCGGCAACCGCAACAGGCTCTGCGCTTTATTTTATATTTGACAAACAAAAGGAATGATTTACGGTTATTACAAATATGCACCCAATTGCCCAGGCGGAAAAAATTATTTACGGATCGGCAGTACAGCGACTATTTTCAGCAGAACCCGAAAATGATTCCTTTCGCCCTTCAGGCGCAATATGTACGCGGGACTGATGCCTGTCCGCAACTGAAAGAAATCTTCGATATCATTTCCCAGGAATATGAAGCCTGTGTTATCTATGGAGTAAAATCATCTGCCCAGGCGGTTCATGATGCTGCTCAGGCAACACAGGTGTTGTTAGAATAAAAGATTAAAGAAAAAAGATTAAAGATATAAGACAATTACAAAAACATGAAACAAGGCTCTAAGACAAAAACTATTCCTTATCTGATGGTATCGCCCTATTTACTGCACTTTTTTGTCTTTGTACTTTTTCCGGTAGTATTCTCTCTGTTTCTGATGTTTTTTCGCTGGAATATCATATCTCCGATGGAATATATTGGCCTGCAAAATTTTTACAAATTATTCCAGGACCGAATGTTTTTTAAATCGCTGGGCAATACCCTGATTTTTCTGATCATCCATATTCCCTTGCAAATTTTGATTGCCCTGTTTTTAGCCGAAATGCTTAACCAGAAAATAAAGTTCAGATCATTTTTACGTGCCGCGTATTTTCTACCGGTTGTAATCTCCGGTGTCGTGGTAACTATCGTTTGGAACCAGCTTTATGGATATGATACCGGTTTACTCAACAGGATATTAATAAAACTCAATTTACCCAAAATGGGTTGGCTGGTCAGTCCTTATCTGGCCATGCCTTCAATTGCCCTTATGGCTACCTGGAAAAATGTGGGTCTCTATGTCGTTTTATTTCTGGTCGGCTTACAAGGGGTGCCGCACCACTATTACGAAGCAGCAGAAATTGACGGGGCATCCCACTGGCAGCAATTTCGGTATATCACCCTGCCGGCAATCAATCCAACAATTTTTATGGTGCTGGTCTTATCGACCATTGGCGGATTTTCATTGTTCATTGAACCGTATATCATGACCGGTGGCGGACCACTCAACAGTACTATGTCGGCGGTTTTATATATTTATAAACAGGCTTTCACTTACTATCACATGGGCTACGCAGCGGCACTGGGATTTTTCTTCGCTGCAATTATTATGTTGATCGTAATAATTCAGAGAAAATTGATCGAGAAAGATTGAGATGAGAGTACTGAAAAGAATAATTCTTTACTCGTTGTTAATGGTTGGCGCCCTGATGTTCCTCTATCCATTCATCTGGATGCTCAGTGCTTCCCTGGCCCCGGAAAACGAGTTAAGTAATCTGGTTCTTTTTCCCAGTCATTTTACCTTAAGCAGTTATATTCAAATGCTGGCCAAGATCCCGGTGGGACGAGCTCTGTTCAATAGTATATTTGTTGCTATTTCAGTAACTGCAGGAGTATTAGTCTTCAGTTCCATGGTTGGTTATGCTCTTTCCCGCCTGAATTTTCGTGGCCGCGAGTTGATCTTTTACATTATTATCTTCACCATGACTTTACCTTTTCAAATCACCTTAATCCCGCAGTATATCCTGATTGTTAAATTTAACTGGGTCGATACCTATCTGGCCCTGATTATACCTTATTTTATGAATGCCCTGGGGATTCTCATTTTTCGCCAACATTTCAAAACCATCCCGCAGGATTTGATCGATGCAGCCCGGATTGATGGTTGTGGAGAAATGCATATTTTATTCAAGATATTATGGCCTATCTCCATCCCAGCCCTGATTACGGTTGGTATCCTGACCTTCATGGGTACCTGGAACGAAGTATTGTGGCCGTTGATTGTGATTCGCAGTGAAAAACTAATGACTATGCCGCAGCTGGTTACCCTTTTTGCCGTGGGTGGCCGTGCTGAATCACAATTGGGCGCAAAACTTGCTGCGGCCACCATGCTGGCCATACCGATCCTGCTGGCCTATACATTTTTCCAGAGATATTTCATTCAGAGCATGGCCGCCACCGGATTGAAGGAATAAGCATGAGTGTTAGGAAGAATCTGATTAAAAAACAAAGAGTGATATTAAAGCCGGATCCGCACAGAGTAGTGGGTCAATTTTTTGATCCGGGCAGTGCGGAGCGGATGAATAAAATTGCCCGGCGGGTAGCAGGATTAACGGACGTTCAAATCCAGGAGTTACTCCGCCAGGTCAACCGCGAATTTGGTAAGCGGCACCGCTTTTTTGAAAAAATGTTAGAGCAGCACTTTTCCTCATTCGTCAGGATTTTTCCGGAATACGATTTAATCCCGGCGGATCGAAAAATGCTGATCGGAGCTTACTTAAGCAAAGAGTATTCTTTTGAATCAACCGCATTAATGAATCCATCCATGGTCCTCTTTGACCACAGTCATGAAAAAAACCGGTCCATAATACCTTTTATTATGAGTTTAAGAGCAGTTGGAGAAGGGCATATTTCTTCGATGACATTCCGCAGTGGCTACCTGCGCACCGATGGTTCAATCGTGATCGAGAAAAAACCTAAATGGGCGACACTACCCGACGTGATCATCCATCCGCTCGAACCAGCAGCACCTGTTCAGATCCGGTTTGCCCGGCATATTCCTGCCGGGGAGAGGGTACTATTTCCGCTTACTGCCGATGAATGCAACGGAATCGAAGATGTGCGAATGGTGCGTTTTGTCAACGATGATGGGTCGGTGATTTATTATGCAACCTACACTGCCTACGATGGTAAAACTATTAGCATAAAACTGCTGGAGACAACAGATTTCGAGTCCTTTAAAATATATCGTTTACAAGGTGCGGCAGTCCAGAATAAAGGATTTGCTCTTTTTCCTCAGAAAATCTCCGGAAAATTTGTCATGATCTCCAGGCAGGATGGAGAAAATCTTTATATTATGTACAGCAAACACCTGCTGCACTGGGACCAGGCCGATGTATTATTGGTCCCGGAATTTCCCTGGGAATTTATGCAGAACGGCAACTGCGGATCACCGCTTAAAACAGATGAAGGTTGGTTGCTGCTCACACATGGTGTCGGTCCATTCCGCAAATATGTGATAAGTGCCTTGTTATTGGATCTGGAGAATCCGAGTCGTATTAAAGCCCGCTTGCAGGAACCTTTGCTCAGTGCAGATGAAAAGGAACGACATGGATATGTGCCTAATGTCGTGTATTCCTGCGGAGGGCTAATCTGGCATAAACGTCTGATTCTTCCATATGCCGTTTCGGATTATGCAACACGGATTGCTACCATTGAATTAAAAGCATTATATAATAGAATGAGTTAATCTGGGTACGATGACAGTACATACTTTAAAGAAAGGGTACAATACTATGCCGGTGCAACGATTTGAGAAGAATCCGATTATAACGACGGGAGATATTCCCTTTCAGGTTAATAGTATTTTTAATGCCGGTGCAATCAAAATGAAAGACCAGTATATATTGCTGTGCCGTGTGGAAATGCCAGTAGGACGATCTGCATTCGTCCGGGCTGTTAGTACAGATGGTATTCATTTCAAAACCGACTCTAAACCATCTTTAACCCCTGCGCATCATGGCCAATGGTCGGCTTATGTCGAATGGGGAATTGAGGATGCCCGCATCACTGCTTTAGATGGGAATTTCTATATATTATATACCGGTTACTCATCTCATATGCCACTGGTCATGCTGGCCCAGACTAATGATTTTGAACAGTATAATATATTGGGACCGATAACCGAACCTTCCAATAAAGATGCAGTACTATTCCCTGAAAAGATAAATGGTTTCTATTGGAAATTAGATCGCCCTACTGCCGAAGACAAGCGGGAAATCTGGATTAGTCGAAGTCCGGATCTGCTGCATTGGGGTTGGTATCAGTTTTTGATGCAGGGAGTATCGGGTACCTGGGAAAATGATAAAATTGGAGCATCATCACCACCGGTGCGGACTAAAGAGGGCTGGCTATTGTTGTATCATGGTGTCCGCGGATTCGGTATCAGTTCGATTTACCGGTTGGGGGTGCTATTACTCGATCTGGAGAAACCATGGAAAATAAAAGGTAAGAGTAACGCACCGATACTCAGCCCGGAAATGGATTATGAACGGCAGGGTGATGTGCCCAATGTTATCTTCTCGACTGGCTGGATTGTGGAAGAAAATCAGGAAGTAAAAATATATATGTTACAGCCACAGGAGATATAACTTCTAATT
>CAYSHN010000267.1:0-5374 GCA_964430815.1 uncultured Calditrichota bacterium
CTCCTCCACCCAATTTCCACTGCGCGTTTTCCTTCTTCTAGGACCGCAGTTGTGACTTTGCCAAGTTTGGTTGTCTCATTCAAATTCCGTCTCCCCGTTTCAGTTTGCTGCAGAGAGCTGACAGTGGATTTATCTTTATTTAATTCATGATATAAATCGGTACCACCGGCAATTAGAATAGCCAGAATAATCATGGCAAACCAGATATAATTAAGCATGCATCCTCCATGAACTGAATGAGTGTAATGGCTCGTTATTAATTAATCAGAAGCGTATGAAAAATACTATCATTCAAGTTAGGGTTCAAGTATTTAGCGTGGATCTGAAGGTATATTTAAAAAATTCACCTGCAAATCCATCCTCAGAAAGCGAAATAAAATCCCAGGTGAAAATTGCCGGATGAACGGTCCGATGCTTCTTTCAATAATTTATAGCCATAATCAAAACGGATTGGACCGATCGGTGTGATCAATACCAGACCCGCACCGGTGCTGAATTTAATCTGAGTCGGATTGAAAAATTTCACCTCCTGCCAGACATTTCCACCGTCCAGGAATATCTCAGTCTGGAACAGCCAGTAGAGCGGGATGCGAAATTCACCATTCATCAATAGTAACATTTTACCGCCGATTGCTCTGCTTTTATATCCATCCTTATCTAGGGCGGCTGGGCCTAACAATTGCTCGGCATAACCACGAACCGAGTTGACCCCACCGGCAAAAAACAGTTCAGAAATGGGAATATTTTTCGTGCCGCCGATTTCAAAAATAGCGCCGGTTTTTAATCGTGTGGCCAGGGTAATCTTTGTTTGTTTACGGAACGCCTTTGGCCCTACCGGCTGATAGCGGTGCCATGATGAAATAATGGTAAAATAACGGTTAGTTCGTTTATTCCCGAATTCATTCTTACCGACCGACTGGGAGAAACCAATACTCAGATCACTTACTGATCCGCCCGTGGGATTAAAAAAATTATTCTTGGTATCCCGGCGTGCATAAAGCGTTGTTGTATACACCTGCTCTTTTCCCACGTCCGCTTCCAGTAACGTATCTAGTATGCCTTTCGATAGTACATGAACAAACTTTATCTGTGCTGAGGCACCGAGGGTAATTTCCCGGCCATTGCGCCGGGTGACCGTGGATGCAGCGCTGTGACTGACATTTATACCATACATCATAACATTGAAATCGGCGCTGTTTAAGGGTTGATACTGATGGTACGAAAACTGGAAGGTGCCTGGTGTCTTGGCAAATCCCAACCATGGTTCCACGAAAATCAGAGATATTTGATTTTCGGGATTAAGCACTTTTCTGGTCTTGAAATCATATTGCAGGGACGGTATCAGATGTAAACTCACGCTACGGGCTGTTCCAAATAAATTACGGTCTCCTCCTTCCAGGGCAAATTCAATTTTATTACCGTAAACTTCTTCCTGTTCATAGGCATACCCGATACGTGCTCCAATCCAGCGTGCTTTCTTTTCCTGCACCATTATTTTAACTGTGACACCAGTTGTATCGTTAACGTAAGGTTCCAGATCAAAACGGACATAATCAAATAAACCGGTACCATATATATTCTCCTGTGAATATAATATCTTTTCCCGGTTGTACTTTTCACCTTTATTGAACTCCAATTCCCGTTTGACTATGAACTTACGCGATTCCTGTAATCCCAGATATTTCACATCCCGTATATATATGGTTTGCTTTTCTATGATATTTACTTTAGCCATCACCAGTGTATCTTGTGCAAACTCATAATCGAGATTTATTTCTGCGAATGGTTTCCCATTGTCATAATAAAGATTTTCAATCTTCTGCCTTAGATCGATCAGTACCGCTTCGTCAAAGGGAACATTCAATTCAATATCTTTGCTTTGACGGGTCAATTCAGATGTGGAAATATCGGCATTGCCATTAAACACGATCTGATTAAGATAATAGCGATGGCCTTCTGCAAGGAGGTAAAAGATTTCTACACTGCTGGTGGTCTTATTCACGACCAGACTGTCGAAAACCTCGGTGGTTAGGTAACCCTGTTTGCGGTAATAATTAGTGAGTAGAATCTTGTCCAATTTGACCAGGCGGGCGTCAAATTCGCTTTTACGTTTAGAATGAATTACATCTAATAATGTTTTGCGTTGAAAAGCCTGATTATTTACAAATTGAATATTTTTAACTTTAAACTCCTGGGCAAAGAGATGGGAGAATGACAGGATTCCTGCTAAAAGGATGAGAAATAATGTGAATTTTCTATTCATTGCTTATAGTTTTTCGTCAAAAAATATTTTTATATAAATCTCTCATTCCCAGTAATACGACTACCAATCGTCGCTAGGAAGCGACTCCCACAACCATGACCTTTTACCCTTTCGTCACACACCCTCTACAGAAGAAATTCCAAATCACAAATTTTATACTTGAAACTAAATTTAAGTCATTTGGGATCGTCTCGACTACGCTCGACGACCAGCCCTCAGGTACTAAGAGACTCAGGTACTTAAAGGCCCATTGTCATGCGTCCCTATTTTGTCACTTTTTCTTTCTATCTCTTAGTCCCTTCTTAATACAACCCCCTCCCCCTCTATCTGGCGGTAGATCTCTGACCTTTATTAAGGGGGATATTTCAGTGCCGGAGTGCCTCAGTACCTTTTTCTTTGTCCCTTTGTGCCTCTGTGCCTTTATGTCTTTGTGCCTTTATTTAAAAAGTCGTCTTCCAGGACAGTGATATTTTTATCTGATCATTTCCGCGCAGGGTTTGAGCATAATGACTATCAATAGACCATTTGTTGGCGATCCGATAGGTCAGTGCAATACGGTTGCCTGGTTCCCAGGACAACTTGGGTGCAGGTAATAATCCCTGCCCGAATTCACTCTGATATTCCAGGTATAAATTGCTGGTAAAATATTTTCCTACCGCAAATGAAGCATTTTTCATACCGCGATTAAGTTTAGTGGCCTGGGGATCATTGGTATTACCTTCGAGTGATACTTCCACTTTATCCAGGCCGGTAACTATTTCCGCACCACGGCCGAGAGCAGATTCAACTGAAGTACTAAAAACATCCTTGCCGACACTGGCCATATCACCTGCTGATAAACCCCGGGTGGTGCTACCTAAACTGAGTAAAGAAATTTTATCGGCCATAGTATAATCGAGATAATTACCCTGCTCATCCTTGACCTGAAGATCCAGATTCTGCTTTTCAAGATTACCGGTGATTGATAATTCATAGGTATAACCGCGGCTTAATTTTTCAGCACGGATGTCAAATTCCGGATTGACCACTTTAGGATTAGTAAAACTTATTGTTCCGTTACGAATCACAAAATTTTGACCCCAGGCCGTGTATTTTCCAGACAGTGTTTCCAAATGACCGGATAATTCCATGAATGGTGCCAGCGGTTCCTGAATAGAACGGAGTTCACCGGCAATCTCCAACTCAAAATCATTGACCAGGCTGAGTTTGGAATTGCGGATCATAAAATTCCCGGGCATGGTAATATACAGATTCCAACTCAAACAGCGTTCCGGCTTACGGGTGGTCGTCACCAGATAAATATTTTTTTGCAGTTTTTCCAGATCGACCAGATAGTACCCTTCCTCGTTCAGAATATCCCCGCTGACAAAGATCGTATCACGCCCGGTAATATGAACATTATTCGAACTAAGGGTCAAATTGGTATTCTCGATAAAATAATCAACATTAAACCGGGACAGTTTAATATTCAGATCTAATTTCGGATGCAACAAATTATCAAACAGGAGAGTTCCTTTACCGGTAATTATTCCCGCCGGGCGGTATTTAACACCGACCAGGTTCAATCCTTTTCTGGTATAATCATATACTCTTTCCCAAAAATCTTTATGTTTTTCAGAATACCCGCTGAATGATTTAATCGTCATCAGGGAATTTTCAATGGTAGCATCAATGGCCACATTGGTGACAGGATTTTTTATCCGGGACAGACCCAGTTGTCCGTTTTTCATCCGGAAGAATCCTCTGTTGAGGATCGGATTTAAAAGCGTACCGGTGATGGTAAATTCAGTCTCATATTCACCATTGAGACCTTCGACCTGTTCATTAAACAAACCGATAAACTCCAGGCGATCATCATGGCTGCGCAGATTTAATAAGAACGGACGTTGACCAATCAATGTATCCGCAGACGTTAAATCCAGAGCGATCTGTTGCCAGCCCTCTCCTTCTATAGAAGTACCGTTTAAATCAAATTGTAAGGTATTCAACGTTATTAATTCCGGCGTAAAATCCGCCTGCAGCAGCAAACTGTCACAACTATATTTATCATAATTAAAATTATGGGCAGTCACTTTCAGATTCCCGCTCGGATTTTTAAGACTTCCAGCAATATTCCAGTTACCGGATAACCAGCCTTTAAGCGGTCGTGCTAATCCTAAAAATTTGGTATATGGTTCCAGGGCCAAGTTATGCCATTGAATGGTCAGATTGGCCTGACTTTCATTCAGCAGGTCTGTCTGGGCCGATGAGTCTACAGCATTCATCCGCAAGGCGATATCGCCTTGCATTTCAATATCCGAACCATCTTGGACTATTTTAAACTCATCAATAGAAAGTTTGTCGTTTTCGTATCTGAAAGTACTGCTGATGTCACCGATGGGCAAACGGTCGATTCTCAGATCTTTACCGTGCAGAGAAATATCCAGGTGTGGACCGGTTAGCGGTTGGATAATCTGAAAATCTCCAGCCAGCACACCGCTAAAAGCGATATCTGTTTTGAAAAACTGACGGAAGGGTTGAACCCGAATATTTTCAATATACATTCCGATCTGCAGGTCCGCTGAAGACTGCTCATAAAATCCCCGCAATTCAATTTCACCACTATCAGGAGCAGAAAAAACAGCCCGGTCAATGTAGAAGTCCCTGCTATTATACGAAAATAGCAACGGACCGGAATTCTCAATCCAGTAGTTTTCGTAAAAGATCCTAAAGAAATCAAAACGGAACTGGAGTGTATCAGATTCAAAATTGAAACCACCTGAAGTGCTTAACCGATTTTCTCCTTTGGCAAACAAAAGGGTATCCAACAAGATCTGTTTTCCACGAAAAATCAAATCGGATCTGGCCTCGGTAAATTCCAGGTAAGCGGACTGGATTCGATTGGCAGAAATTCTCGCGCTGCCAGTCCGTTGTTGAACCAAATGGTCGATATTAGTTTCCAGTATTAAGGTATCAATCATCCAGTCACCATAGGTAAATCTCGGTATCCATAAATACCCTTCCAGATTGGGATTGCCCAGATCTCCACGAATATAAATATTAGCATCAAACTGTCCACTAAAATTTGCTAAACCCAATGCACTGGTCAGGGAGGTGATAGAATTGCTTTCA
>CAYSHN010000268.1:0-5367 GCA_964430815.1 uncultured Calditrichota bacterium
GATCTATTTTCTGGCTCATCGTTTCAAAGCGCAAAAGGAAATTACAGAATGGCCGGATTCCTGCCTGCAGGACCGCTCCATTTATGAAGATGTTGAAGTATTTGCCAAAACCCTGTATGAACGCGAGTGTCTGAGTGAGCGTGATTATGAAAATTACCAATTGCTATTCAACACCATGACCGTATACCTGCGTAAACCGGATCTGATTATTTATCTGCAGGCTCCGGTCGAAAAACTGGTCGACAGCATTCTGAAACGAGGTCGTGATTTTGAACTGACTATCGATCGCGAATATCTGAATCATTTGAACAAATCCTATGATCAATGGGCGGAAAGAGCCGAGCAGACGGGAATGCGTCTGCTTACTGTTGATACCCGTAATAAGAATTTTGATGAAAATAAGCAAGATTTAGAAATGCTGGTGACTTACATCAGGGAAATGGAAAAGCAATCTTGGCTAGGCGTGGATTAATTATTACATACTATTTTCCTCCGGCCGGTGGGGGTGGCGTACAACGCTGGATTAAACTGATAAAATATCTTTCGCCATTAAATTGGCGTTTTACCATTATTGCTGCTCCAGTAGAAGAGACACATCCACAGGACTCTTCATTTTTGGCGGAACTTCCGGCCGATACGGAAATCATCCATACCAGTTCACCTGTACACCAGGCAGATTGGAAGACCCGCTGGCGCTCCCAACTGACAAAATCGTATTGGTTACGCTGGCTGAGCGCCTGTTATTATGTTACCGACAGCCGGATTGGTTGGAATAAAGCAGCAGGGGTGTGTATTAAGGAACAATTGCGACAATCGAAATATGATCTGCTGATTTTCAGCCTGCCCCCTTATTCACTGGCTTTATTGGCTGCTGATATCTCAAGCACACAATCTGTTCCGGTATGTTTGGACCTGCGTGATCCATGGACCATCAATCCTTATAAAATTTATCCAACCCCCCTTCATCATCTGCTGGATAGAAAAAGAGAACGGCAATCAATATCCAATCTTTCTTTTTATATATCAGCCTACCAATCCACGATCGATCATTTTAAAAAAAGTATAGCGCAATTTAATCCGGCGAATTGTTTGTTATTACCCAACGGTTATGATGTAGAAGATTTTACCAACTTGCCAGCATATACCCTGCCCTTTCCAGGTGATATGCATATTGCCTTTTCCGGATCTTTCTATTCGCATTTGAACAATCCTGATAACCTGTTCGCTGCTCTGAGCCGTTTAAAAGGGCAGGGCCTCCAGATTCATTTTCATCACCTGGGCAGCAGTGTATATGATGTCACGAAACTGGCTCAGCGCTATAATCTGCAGGATCAGTTTCATAGCTGGGGCTATCAGAACCATCTGGAGTGTCTGAAAATATTGCAAGCCATGAATGCCTGCGTACTTATTCTGGATGAGCGGATAAAAAATGCCGATAAAACGGTAGGTGGAAAATTATATGAATATTTACGTCTGAGAAGACCGATCCTGGCTATTGTCCCGGCTCAGGGTGAAGCAGCGCGTATCGTACGGGAAACCGATAGTGGAATTATCTGTGCCGGTTCGCGAAGTGAGGCCATTGCCCAGGCCTTGCTGGAAATATATAAAGGACAAAAAAAGTTTACTTTTAATAATATTGAGCAATATAATCGAAGCGCACAGGCCAATCGACTCAATCAGTTTCTGGAACAAAAACTTGCCGAATACCAATCGGCCGGTAAATAAACGGAGTTCATTAATAAACATTATGTGTCATTTCGAGTCCCAACCTGTCTGCCGCCAGGCAGGCAGGTTGGGGCGAGAAATCTTTTTAATCTCTGGATAAGATCATGACCAAAATAAAATATTTGCTATTCGACCTGGATGGAACCCTGCTTCATTTTGATATGAAAGAATTCATCGATCGGTACTTAAACCTGATCAAAAATCATTTTACGGATGTACACGAACCACAGCGCATCCCTGCCTGGATTTTACAGGGTACCGAGCTGATGCTGAAGAATCACGGTGAACGTCTTAACTCAGAAATTTTTCTGGAATTTTTTTCAACCCAATCGGGATTGCCTGAAGCCGTGGTCTGGCAGCGTTTTTTAAATTTTTATCAGACCGACTTTGGAACATTAATCAAATTGACCAGATCGGTCACTGAAGCCAGATCAGTACTTAAGGCAGCTGTAGCCGGAAGATATAAATTGGTGCTGGCCACACAACCGGTATTTCCACTGGTGGCCATCCGGCAGCGCTTACAATGGGCTGGTTTGGACGACATCCCCTTTGAGTTAATTACTCACATTGAAAACATGCATGCCTGTAAACCTTCTCCGTTATATTTTAAAGAGATTCTGAACGTGCTGCATTTACAGCCGGAACAATGTCTGATGATCGGGAATGAAATCGAAACGGATATGGCTTCAAAAAACGTGGGCATCAAGAGTTTCTTACTTAAAGAAGATAACCGAATTACTTCTATTGATAAAGATTCGGATTACAGCGGAGACTATAAAAGATTAGTAATACTTCTGGATTCATGTTTTTAAAGGTTCTGATTGTATCATAATGGGCATTATTATCCAATTAATGACATTTCTCTTGACTTTTTTAGATTATCAATAATTAATTTAGCTGCCGAGTAGGATTAAAGGAAATCAATGCTAAGTTCATTATTTTGTTATGCGTTATTTAAAATAGAATAACTGCAAGAAATATATACAACAAACTATGCACCTGTCTGAAAATGTTTATATCCTTTCGAAATTATTAAATATTTCAGGATAGGGTGTTAAAATAATTTTTCTGCTTTCGAATAAAGATATCTGAGCCAGTGTTTATTCATTCTCTTAGCAGAGTATTCTTTATATGGATGGCATTTCAGACTCATCATTAAATATCTTTTTATGCTCGACTTGCTGCAAATTAACATTATTCATTAACTCGGTTTCAGATTTTAGATTATTAATCAACCGTTTTCCAGAGCAACGCTATTTCAGATGTCTTTCTTCATATTATTTAATTCTGAAAAATTCGATTCTTCTATTCTTGGCTCTATTTTGCGGTGTGTCGTTAGGAGCAATAGGATTTTCAGGCCCAAATCCCTTAATACTTATACGGGAGCCATCTATACCATTCTGAATTATATAATCTCTGACGGAACCAGCTCGTCCCTGTGATAATTCTATATTGGATTCATAGCGTCCCTGATTATCTGTAAAACCACGAATCTCAATTTCAATTGTAGGATTTAATAGCAAGGTACGTATAATTTTATCCAGAATTTCTTTGGATTCCGTATATATTCTTGTGCTGCCGGAAGCGAAATTAACACCCTCTAATATAATCGATTTTCCTTTTTCAACGACGATTTCCGGTTTTTCATCGGGACAGCCATCCTCATCTTCATAGCCATTAAAGGTTTCGACTTCTTTTGGACATCTATCTAGACTGTCCAAAATGCCATCAGCATCATTGTCGAAATCAGGACAGCCGTCGTCATCCTCGAATCCATCAAAATCTTCATTGGTGACCATATTTTCATCTATTCCAGGACATTTATCATTGATATCCGGAATACCATCTTCGTCATTATCCGGATCAGGAATTCCATCTTCATCTTGAAAACCATCATGATCTTCCGCCTCGAGAGGCGCCTGATCCAAGATATCAAGTATACCGTCTTTATCATTGTCGGGATCGGGGGTACCGTCTTCATCTTGAAAATTATCAAAGTCTGCTGCGTTCAATGGATCTTGATCAATTTTATTAGGTATGCCATCACGATCTGTGTCTAATGGTTTACCAAAGTACAGAGAGAAACCTACAGTGAACGTTGTCCAGCCATCATTCCTTACCCCTTTATTAAGATCATCGATATAGTCAGTGCCAGCATAATGATAAATGGGTTCACTTTCAATAACCAAATACTCACTGAGAAAATAATATAAACTGCAACCGACCGGAATAGCCCAAATTATTTGGTCATATTTGCCTTCAGCCAAGTTCGGAAGGGATTCTCCATAGCGGTACTTGGTTTGATACTGATAATGGTAAATCCGGTTATCAGAGAGGCATTTAGCTGACGTACAGAGAAAAGTTTATACCTGAAAAGTAAGGTATAGTTTTGAAACCAGCTTTTAAAATATTGCTCGAATTTGTGCTTTTTACCTAATTTTTGCGAGGCATGTAAAAATCCAGTTCCGTAATTTAGATCCAATCCGAGATTTTCAGAAAACCAGAAGCCCGCTTTTAGATCATAATAGCAGGACAGATTCGTTTGTTCGATATCACCCGCATAGCCTGTTATACCGGCTTTGATTCCAAGCGTGATCTTACCCTTGGTTTCATCCGCATGCATATTTAGAGCTAAGCAAAGAATAAATAATGAAGTGAGAAATATCTTTTTCATTCAGCCGCCTCTTGTATTTATATTGACTATGAATAATGAACGCTATCCGTTCACTATAAACTAAAGCGTAAATGAATTAATCTGATATTTAAAAAACCTAATATATGGAGATGAAATTTGCTCTCCGCAAGGCAATATTATCTAGCTCGACATTCTTATTGATATAGTTTACCTCTTTTCAATTTAATAATTTTCTGGAAAATATCGTCATACTGGGAGACGATCGTGACCCAGGAATGGTTCGTACTAATTTTCTTAACGTTCGATTCCAGCATGGCCCTTGATTTAGATTCTGCTTTTGAATATTGTAAACACATTTTAATCTCCATCACACTTGAAAAATAATAGGCTTCATCTCCCAGGATCAACCTATTAAAAACGGTATCGTAGGCACAAATTAGAGCAAAACATGCCATAGCCTCGAGTAAGGATGGATTCGTTCCTCCGGCACTATGGCCATGAAAGTATAAATTCGAATAATATCTTAAATTATTCAGTAAAGTTTGGTTGTAGATTCCGCCCAGGAACACTATGCGGGGATGTTTATATTTCCGTTTGAGATAATTCCCGTAGCTGGTATTATGATCGCCAATAACTAAAAATTTCTGATCCATTTGCGACTCCAGAACACCCTGCAGAATCATTTCGATATTATTCTCGGGTACCAATCGTGCGATGAGCATATTATAATTATTAATTTCTAATTGATATTTTTTTAGAACGGAAGGATCGGGATCCTCTAAAACAAACGCCCCATAAGATATGTGATAAGATGTAATTTTATATCGTTCCACTAAATACTTGTGCATATATATTGAATCTGTAATCAGATACTGTGTATTTTTTACTGTAAAGGCTTCACCGATTTTCAAAAAAACCTGTACGAATTTATTATAGCGATCACGTTTCCATTCGAGGCCATCGATATTACAAATGATAACTGACTTTCGGCGGATTAACCAGTCCCA
>CAYSHN010000269.1:0-5362 GCA_964430815.1 uncultured Calditrichota bacterium
ACTACTGATGGAAATGAGCCCCGCTTGATTGGTGGCGGTGTATCCAGTTCGGCCATCGATGGGGGTGATCTAACAGAAATTCCTATAAATTCAACCACTGTAATTAAAGCGCGAATTCTGAATGGAACGACCTGGAGTGCGCTGCATCAACTTATACTCTTTACTGATGATAATATTGCCAATCTTAAAATAACGGAAATTCATTATCATCCGGTCAACCTGGATACGATCAGTGATAATGAATATGAATTCCTGGAATTGAAGAATATCGGTACGACTCCGATCGATCTTTCGCTTACTTATTTTGGTACCGGTATTACCTATACCTTTCAGGCCGGTACCATTATCGAACCGGGACATTTCATTGTTCTGGCTTCGAACCGGGAAGAATTCAATGTCCGTTATAGTTTTTTCCCCTTTGGTGAATATGCCGGGCAACTGGATAATGGAGGGGAAACACTTTCGCTGTGCGATGCAACCGCTGATACCATTTTTAAAGTATTATATGATGATACAGCTCCCTGGCCCACAGCACCGGACGGCCAGGGCTATTCGTTAGTTCCCACCGAAATAAATCCGCTGGGCGATTTGAATGATCCGGTAAACTGGCGTTCCTCCTATGCCATTCACGGATCTCCTGGTAAAGATGATACGCCCGATACATTTGTGAATCCTCCATCACCTTATATGCCCGGTAGTTTTGCACTGGATCAGAATTATCCCAATCCCTTTAATCCTGGCACCCTGATTCGCTACACTCTGCGGACAGGGGGTCAAGTTCGTCTGGTGGTATATGATCTGTTGGGCAGGGAAGTGGCAGTACTGGTAAATAGTGTTCAGGATAGTGGTGATCATTATGTTACCTTCACTGCACAGGATCTCAGCAGCGGTGTCTATTTTTATGAACTGCAATGTGCTGACGGCGTAATTACTAGAAAAATGATCCTGCTACGGTAAAAAATTTGCATCTTCGGATGTTCTGCTTTGCCACCGCTGCAAAGTATTCATTACGCACCTAGATGATCTTCTCAATATAAGCAAAAACGAAAGTGCGTCTCCCTGAAATAGTTTCATATACTTTGAAATCATTCCTGGCATGCTTAAATTTAATCTTATTAATACTGCGATTTAGATATGAATCATAAAATCACTGTCTCTTTTTGTGTATAACACAAGCATGAACGAGGTTTAATCATGATGAAGGAGTACAACAGATGAAAAGACCTACGGTGGTTATTTGTATTCTGGTTTTTATTTTAATATTCATTGTTCAGTGCTCGTTAAATAAAGCGGAAGTCAAGACCATTAAAAACGGAATCGAATTCAGTCAAGGAAAACTGAATTTCAAAGTCCAATTCTATGGCGAGAATGTGGTCAGAATCATAAAGTGGGACTCGCGGGGGACGGCGAAAAAAAAGAGTTTAAGCGTTATTCAGGATACGGTCAAGGATCTGGGAATCAAGGTTGAACAAAACGATCATGAAATTTTGCTTAGATCGGCCCGGGTTTCTCTGAAAATATCCAAAGCTGCCGGTGTAATTGAATACCTGAACTCAGACAGCAGTATAATTCTCCAAGAAATAGGTCAACCGGTTTTTTCACCGGTAGTCTATGCCTCCGATTCCGGATTTACCATTCAGCAGTTTTTTCAACTTTCGCCCAAGGAAGGGGTATACGGCCTGGGGCAGCATCAGGCGGGCTATTTCAATTATCGCGGTAAAAAAGTAGTATTGACGCAGGCTAATACCGAAGCGGTCAGCCCTTTTCTTATTTCAACACGTAATTATGGAATTCTGTGGGATAATTACTCTAAGACCATTTTTGAAGACTCCGAAACAGGTACTTCACTGTGGTCGGATCTAGGTGATAACATTGATTATTATTTTATTTTTGGCCGTAGCATGGATGAGGTAATATCGGGTTATCGCTGGCTTACCGGAAAAGCACCTCTTTATGGTAAATGGGCTTATGGTTACTGGCAAAGCAAGGAACACTATGATACGCAATCTGAATTGATGAGTGTAGCTGAAAAATACCGCCGGTTAAAAATACCAATTGACAACATGATTCAGGACTGGGATTACTGGAACGGCGCTGCTAACTGGGGTGGCATGTTTTTTGATAATATACTTTTTCCCGAACCTACAAAAATGTGTGATCAATTACATCGGATGAACTTTCATATTATTATCTCAATCTGGCCCGCACTGGGACCTAAGACGGCCATCTATGCCGATATGCTGAAAAAAGGATTTTTATATAAACCCGTAGGCTGGGCCGGCTTCAAATACTATGATGCCTATAATCCTGCAGCAAATAACCTGTACTGGCATTATCTTAAAAATGGTCTTTATATACATGGACTGGATGGCTGGTGGATTGACTCTACCGAACCGGATGTAGTTAATGCTATGACCAAAGAATCCAGCGAATACGAATTGAAAAAGATGGGCAGGAACTACCTGGGTTCTTGGGCCAGGTATCTGAATGCGTTCTCGCTGGCCATGACCGATGATATATATAAATATTGGCGTCAGGAAACTTCCACGCGGCGGGCCTATATCTTGACCCGTTCAACCTATGCCGGGCAGCAGCGCAATGCGGCCACCACCTGGTCGGGTGATATCGGTGCCAGTTGGGAAATATACCGCAACCAGATCCCGGCAGGTATTAACCACAGCATGTCGGGAATACCCTACTGGACCTTCGATATAGGTGCTTTTGTTCTGGGTGCTTACGGGGGAGTATTTATGCACGGGGGAAAAGATCCGGCCTATCAGGAGTTATATACCCGTATGTTCCAGTTGGGTGCCTTCAGCCCTATCTTCCGCTCTCACGGTTCGGAAACACCACGCGAGATCTGGGAAATGGGAGAATTTGTTCCGGCGATTCTCAAGATTGATCATTTGCGCTACCGCTTATTACCTTATATCTATTCATTGGCCTGGATGGTGACCAACCAGGATTATACGATAATGCGCGGACTGCCGATGGATTTCCCAGAGGATGAAAACACATACACGATCGGTGACCAATTTATGTTTGGTCCGACCTTGCTGGTCTGCCCCGTTACGGAATACATGTATCACAGGCCACCGGAACAAAGTGAGCTAGTTGCACCTGAATATTTCCAGACGACGGATGGTAAAACGGGTTTACTAGCTAAATATTATAAGGATGCTGCCCGCCAAAGTATGAGCAGGGAACAGATCGATCCAAATATCGATATCATCTGGTATAGCGGTCGTCCGGATTATGTCACCGATTCTACCTATGCCATTCACTGGGAAGGAAAACTAGTTCCTCAAGAAAGCGGAAATCATCAGTTTCACTTATTATGTTATGATGCCAAACGTATAATCCTGAATGGTGATACGTTACGAATGGTCTACACCAGCGTGGAGCAGTATAGCCAGCCGGTGGAATTAACCGCAGGTGAAAAATACGATTTCATAGTCGAAACAGAAAACCGATCGACTGGAGCAGCCCGCATGCGTCTGTTCTGGAAGACACCGGCTATATTTGCCAGCGAGCAGAGTAAAGTTGTAAAAGAAAAAAGCACTGAGGTATACTTGCCGAACGGTCAGAACTGGTATGATTTCTGGACCGGGGAGGTGGGTGCAGGGGGGCACAAAATCAAAACGGCTGCCCCGATAGACATAATTCCTCTATTTGTCAAAGCTGGATCCATTTTACCACTGGGACCTTTTTTACAGTACTCAACGGAAAAACCTGCCAACCCGCTGGAGTTGCGTATCTATCCTGGAGGCGATGGTAATTTTACACTCTATGAAGATGAGAATGATAATTACAATTATGAAAAAGGGATCTATACAACTATCGAGTTTAATTGGAACGATACTCAGCGCCGATTAACCATTAGTGAGCGAAAAGGTGAATTCCCGGCTATGCTGAAAAAGCGCACAATTAATGTGGTTCTGGTGTCCAGGGATCATGGTAAAGGTTTGGAAATCACGGCGAAACCGGATCGTTCGGTGATTTATGCAGGAAAAGCAATTGTAGTGCAGATGTAATTTTATACCACCTCCGAGGTTAGATGAACCTCGGAGGTGGTACTACCATCGATAATAGTTATAATAATGATAATATCCTGATATTTATTGACTTATAAATAGTCTTTTCCATCCCGATCGAAGCAAAAGGTTAAAGATATTTCTTTAAAAAATTGCACTTAATATCGTAATTTTAACTTTGAGAATATCATAAAAAATTGTATCTTAAAAATTATATTTATCATTATTGGTAAGAGTTCAATGAAACGTTCTGAAGAGAAACCCGGATTTAAAATAATAAATGTCTGGATGCAGGAAGGTATTGTATTTATTGTATGTTTTTTTTATCTCTTGCTAAAGGTACATCCTGTGCTCATACCTGAAGCTCGGCCGCCTGTTTTTCTCTTGACCACAGATTTCTTGAATGAATTTTTAAAAATACCCGGTGGATTTAGCGATTGGTTAACAGCCTTTTTTATGCAATTCTGGTTCTCTGATCTTTGGAGTGCTTTATACATTGTCTTGAGTTTGTGGTTGGTTGCTTTTTTAACCAGAAAGTGGATTGAAATACTAACGGGTCAACGTCCGGTTCATACTTATCATCTGATTCCCGCATTATTATTGCTGGTACTTTATACCCAGTACGATTTTCGCCCTGGCATTGTAACGGCTCTGATCATCAACCTGCTCTTTTTGATCCTATTCATTCGGAAAGCACCCGCACAACCGGTATGGCGCATCATCCTCGGTTTGGTAACATCAGCTCTTTTATATTGGATCACCGGCGGTTCTTTTCTGATTTTTGCAGTACTATTCGGTTTGTATGATATTCTTTTCACCAAAAAAATTGTCCCGGGACTTTTGCTTATACTTGTATCGACTTTTTTACCGTTCATCACCACCGGGCCGGTTTTTCTTTTACCGCTTAAACTAGCTTATCTGCATAATCTAATTTCTGAATATACGACTAAATTCCGGTTCGTTGGTTACAGCCCATATGCTTATTACCTGCTTGCACTTTTGTTTATTTTCCTGGCAAAATATAGAAGTGCACAGAAACAATCCCTTAAAAAAACAGACTTCCTGAAAACAATAAAATACAACCCGGTCTGGAATTGGGTGATCGGCACCGTGTTGTTGTTAGTTGGTACGGCACTGCTGGCCCAGAAAATGACCGATCGAACCGTTCGTCTGGTTCTGCAGGTCAACCGGTTAGCCAAGGAGAGTCACTGGGCGGAAATATTAAAATCAACACGGGGTTATTCGTCGGTTAATCCTCTTCTTTCGTATCAGACCAATCTAGCCCTCTTTCACACGAATATACTGCTCGATAGTATGTTTGCCTATCC
>CAYSHN010000270.1:0-5353 GCA_964430815.1 uncultured Calditrichota bacterium
ATAGGTCTCTACACCAATTTTCCCAACGGTAATTGAATCGCCTTCGGTTGCTGCCAGAGGTACAATCTGAGCACTAAACATTTCCCCATTTCGTCGCCAATTCACTATGATCGTGTCAGCAGGATGATTACGGATAAGATTAGTCATTTCTTGCCAGTTATTTACTGACACATTTGCGATTTGAACGATCTCATCGCCATATCTCAAACCTGCGTGTGCGGCTGGCATATCAGGACGAACATTACCTATACGCGCCGAAGGCATATATCCAAGGTCGAGATATTCCGCGTTTTTGTCTTTGAACCATTCTTTCTTATACTCCAGCTCCATTTCCTGGTTATCACGTCTGATCTTGAATACTATGTTCTGGTTCAGGTTGTTGATAAATTCCCGGTTGATCGCTTCCCAGTTTGTAACTTCAATCCCGTTTATGGCTAGAATACGATCCCCTGTCTTAAATCCGATCCGTTGAGCAATACCATTAGTTCCCACCAATCCAATCTCTGTATAGGGCGTAATTTTTTCACCCTGTATATAGTTTAAAATCGTCAAAACTATAATAGCTAATAAGAAATTCATGATCACACCGGCGACGATTATAATCATCCGTTTCCATACAGGTTTGGAACTGAATTCATAGTCGGCACCGGTAAGTTTGGTATCCATACTTTCATCTATCATTCCGGACATTTTTACATATCCACCGAATGGGATTGCTGAGATACAATAGTCGGTATCCCCTATTTTACGGCCAAAGAGTCGGGGCGGAAAACCGATCGAAAATCTTTCCACCCTCACCCCCATCCACTTGGCAGCAAGAAAATGACCCAATTCATGAATGAGTACCAGGATTCCAAAAACAAAAATGATCGCTAATAAACTTATACCCATCTCTGACCTGCTTTCAGGATAATTCTCTATCTAAAATAACGTTAATTTTAAGCATTTTGTTTCCGCGCGATGATTTCCTGGGTACTTTTACGGGTCTGTTGATCGGCGCTGATACAATCATCCAGAGTGTGAATATCCTGCGCCTGATGAGCGGCCAGTACAGTTTCGATAATATGCGGTATATCAAGAAAGCCAATCTCATGCCCGAGAAAAGCAGCAACGGCGATTTCATTCGCGGCATTCAGAGCAGTAGGATATGTTTTTCCCGCTTTCAGCGCTTGATAGGCCAATGAGAGGCAGGGAAATTTTTCAAAATCCGGCGGTTCAAAGGTTAAAGCCGCATGAGTGTAAAGATCCATTTGTAAATCCTTCATGGGCCAGCGTTCAGGATAACTCAAAGCATACTGGATGGGGATTTTCATATTCGGTACACCCAGTTGTGCCTTTATTGATTGATCTGCGAATTCAACCATTGAATGGATGATCGACTGCGGATGGATGACCACTTCGATCTTTTCTGCCGGGACATTATACAACCAATGCGCTTCAATTACTTCCAACCCTTTGTTCATTAAAGTCGCCGAATCGATGGTTATTTTCGCACCCATTTTCCAGTTAGGATGATTTAAGGCCTGTTCCGGTGTTACTTCTTTGAGCCGGACACTATCTATTTTTCTGAAAGGACCACCGGATGCAGTAAGGATAATACGTTTAATTTCATTTTGCTCCTCTCCGCGCAGACATTGCCAGATTGCACTATGTTCACTGTCAATGGGCAATAATTGTACCTGATGGTGTTGCAGCAGGGTCTTGATAAGTTGTCCAGCCACCACCAATGTTTCTTTATTCGCCAGAGCTATGGCACTCCCATATTGAATAGCCTGAATCGTAGGTTGCAGTCCTGCAAATCCGACAAAAGCGTTTAAAAAAATATCCGGTCGTGAGATTTTCAAGGCCTCATCAAGTCCTTCGATTCCAAATTTTATACTGGTATCACCTATCTTCTTGGTCTTTCCTAACTGTTTATAAGCGTCATAATTATAAATGACCGCATATTCTGGTGAAAACTGTTTAATTTGTTCGGAAAGTAAGTTGATGTTTTGATTAGTGACCAGGGTACCTATTCGAAACTTATTCGGATAGGCCAGTACTACTTCAAGTGTGCTTTTGCCAATAGAACCGGTTGAACCAAGTAAAAAAATTTTTTTCACGATCTTTTTCCAATATAAAATAGAACACTGCCGCGATTGATTAGAAGGAAAGCATTAGACCACCAGCAATTGAATTATTTAATCCAAAATTGTAATCAAGATGCCAGTTGAAGATCATCAGGGTATAACTTAAACCCAGACACATCCGCCAGTTATTTTCCCCATCCATCGAGATTACCCCTATATTATTCGTACCGCTACCTTCCAGTTTAGCTGTGTCAAACTTCAATGCGGTTATTTCATACCCCAGGCCACCATAAATTTCCAACGGTATATTTAGAATAGGGCTGGAAGCCTGAATATTCATACCAAACGTAGCAGAATTTAACCAGTTTTCAACCTTCATAGTTTGGTACATTGCCTGAACACTTACATTTAAAGCAAGCAGGTATTTGGGAAGAATATCGGTCAGTCCGAATTTAATTCCGGCTCCCAGCAAACGGATATCACCAATTTCTTTCCAGCGGTATTGTGATCCCCGGATTAATAGTTCCACATTCGAAGTCAAACCTAAATTTAATTGGATTTGTGGTAGATAAAATTCCATCAATCCGCTGCCTGAAATCCCGCTGGTATCCGTCGTCGAAGAGCGGCTTCCAAAAAAGGTCGGCTTAAGTTCTCCCATAAACTGGAATACCTTTGCTTCTTTTGGTACTTTCAGGTAAACAGCCGTTAGGCCAAGATCCAAATGTGGAAATTGTTTGATGTATCCACGGTGAAAAAGCCCACCGGACATGGCCGAACCAAAGGCATTTACCAGGGATTGAGTGTATCCCGTTATGTAGTTTTGTCCAAGCTGGTCATCTATGATGGCAACCAATTTGGTTTCCAGATCATTTTTTTCCTGCGCAAATACCAATCCGGAATTACCGGTAAAAAATAACCCCCCTATTACAATCAGAATACATATCCTCTTCATAACATTCTTTCCGCTAAGAAAGTATCCAATTTTACTGAATAAAAATTACAGTGGTATTATAAAATCCTGGACTCTTGCTCTTTCCGTTTCGCTTAAATCTTCAAAATTTATTGAAATAGTAAGCGATAATTCAAGCTGTTTTATTATAGATTCTATTATTTTTTCTGTACTTATATGATCAGGTTTGATCTGCCCTAGTGTGATGGTCTTATTGTTAATTTCGGATGTAATACGCTCCTGCTCTTTTGTTGAACTGCTGATAAATTCCGCTAAGCGAGCGTGGGTACTACCGAGTAAAATGGAGCCATGCTGCAGTATGCAATTTGGATAGATTCTTTGAGCACTACCTACCAATTTTTTCCCCTGGTATTGGATTTCGCTGTAGGCCGAATGGGTAAAACACAGGAAATCTTCGGCAGCAGCCCGTGGATCTGGGAGTTGAGTGTGAATCTGTTCCGGCGTTACATAAAAATCCAGGGATTGTAAGGCTAGAGCAATGACGGTATGTATGAATTCGTATAATTCGCGGGGTGGCATAAAATCCAGAGCGAATATGACGCTGTAGGTTAATTCTTCGGCATGTAAGATTGCCCTTCCACCGGTAGGACGACGGACCATGTCATACCCCGTTCCTGCTAAGCGCTGTTTCAGGAAAAGATCGGCCGGTTGATGAAAACCCAGGGAAAGACAGAATGGTTGCCAGCCATAAAATCGGATAATACCCGAGTTCTGCTGGTCAAACCTGCTGGCCAGATAATGATCAATGGCCATATTGAACTGACCGGGATATAATTGATATGGTATATGCCTTATTTTTAAAGCAGGATTAATTTCACGTTTTGCGGATGACACCACGTTCACACGATCTGAAAAAAGTTATAATATGCTGGATTTCTGCGATGGGTTGTAATTCATCCTCTATTTTTTGCAATGCTTCTTTAAGTAACAATTTAGATTGAAAAATAAAACGGTAGGCCTTTTTTATCAGGTTCAGTACTTCCGGAGTGAAACCTCTTCTGCGTAACCCGATCACATTTAATCCGCCATAGCGTATGGGTTCACCCAGGGCCAGAATATAAGGCGGAATATCCTTGGGCACCTTGCAACCACCCGCGATAAAGGAATATTCTCCTATTTTTACGAATTGATGAATTGGTACTAATCCACCAATGCCCACAAAATTTTCCACGGTTACATGTCCCGCCATGTTTACACAATTGGCGATGATCACATTATTACCGATATTGCAGTCATGGGCAACATGCGAATAAGCCATCAATAAACAGTTACTGCCAATTATGGTTTTCCAGTGATCTGTGGTTCCACGGTTGAGGGTGGCAAATTCTCTGATCGTGGTATTTTCACCTATTTCTAAAGTTGTTTTTTCATCTTTGAATTTTAGATCCTGAGGACGAGTGCCTAATACCGCACCATGATGAACTATACAGCCTTTGCTCAGGCGGGTACCGGCAGCAATCAAAACATGGGATCCTATTTTGCACTCAGCGGCGATCTGAACGTCGTCTTCCACGATCGTAAAAGGTCCTATCTCTACCTGGTTGGCAATTTCAGCGCCTGGATTTATAATCGCTGAACTATGAATATTCATGGTTTCACACTCCTTACCGATCGATAATTGCTGCCATCATTTCTGCTTCGCAGACCAGTTCGCCTTTTACAAAAGCTTTACCCGCCATTTTGAAAGTAGCGCTGCGTGCTTTCACCATGGTCAGTTCCATCACCAACTGATCTCCTGGTAACACCGCTTTGCGGAATCTGACTGCGTCCAGCCCCATGAACAGGACCAGTTTGGTTTCTATGTCTTCGCCATCTTTAAGCAACAGGATGCCGCCGGTTTGGGCCATTGCTTCAACGATCAATACTCCAGGCATAATAGGACGACCCGGAAAATGACCGGTAAAAAATGGTTCGTTAAAACTTACATTTTTAATACCCACAATACGTTGACCCGGCTCGAATTCAACCACATTATCCACGAGTAGAAAAGGATATCGATGGGGCAAAATCTTTTGTATAGCGATGTTGTCAAAAATTATGCCTCTTAATGCTACATCCCTGTATTTTTTGGTAAGCCTTTGTTTTTTATAGATTCCTCTGATCATCCGGGCAAATTCAATATTGCTCTGATGACCTGGACGGGCAGCCAGAATTTGGGCTTTAATTGGTGCACCTACCAGTGCCAGGTCGCCGATCAGATCGAGTAATTTATGACGGCATGGTTCATTCTTAAAGCGCAGAGGTTTATCATTGAGAATCCCCCCGCTGGTACCGATTTTTATATCTGAGGTGATTGATAATTTATTTTTCAAGT
>CAYSHN010000271.1:0-2543 GCA_964430815.1 uncultured Calditrichota bacterium
TTCATAAACGATTTGACAGTCATAAAACGCATATATGAGATCGTATCACCACCCCAATAGATGTGCAGAATTTTCGGTATGTTAAGGAACCAATTCATTTTAACATCCTTTTTATTCCTGTCAGCAAACTAATTTCAGGGTTAAATATCTCATCCTGATTCTTTAAACTTGGTAATTTTACAAGTGCCACACCTTCGGGTAAATCAACCTCCTCAATAAAATCATCAGAATTAAGTCCTAATTCTTCGCACATGAATTTTGCTACATATACTGGTGACGCAAAGGTTGAATGTGCAATATTGAATATCCTAAACTCATTAACATAACACAGTTTTTCAAGTACATTAACAGCGTCATCCATGTGCATCCACGAACGTACTGCATCTTTGAAGACAATTACCTTTTGCCCGTTGGCAAATCTGTTTGCAAATAGTTTTATCATTGAGCAATGATCACCCAGAGTTTCATTCTCATCATAGAACAGGAACGGCCTAACAATTATGGCTTGCAACCCGTGATCGACCTCATACTCGACAAGTTTTTCACCGAGATATTTTGATAGTCCGTATCGGTTATTTGGTTTCAGGTTACGCATATCTTCAGTAAGCAAACCTCCCTGATTACCATAAACCTCGGAAGTAGAGAAATAAATAAGTTTAGAATTATATTCTTTACAAGCCTGAATTACATTATCGGTTCCGGCAATATTAACCTGCATTAAATCAATAGCCTTTTCACAAGTGTTCCGACCTACAATAGCTGCCAAATGATATACGACTTCAGGTTTGCATTCATCAAATAAATACCTTATATCTTCCCGAATATTTATAGAAATACTCATCATCCAATTCAGTTGAAATTTAATATCGCAACAGCAAACCTCATGACCTTTTGACCTTAGATAAGGAACAAACCTTCGTCCGATATTACCTTCACTTCCTGTAACGAGTATTTTCATATTTTTCCGCTATGATGGTCAAATAACTGTTTATAAGGAGAATTAGCAAACGTTTCGTTATTGCTGAACTGCGTAGGCTCCCTGTATAATTCCCTGCCATGCTTCAGGCTTAATAGCGAAAGTACAGCCTGATCATAGCGATGCTCTGCAAAGTCAGGTAAATTAGGCAGTCCACAAGTGTTCGGTTCATTAGTGATAATCCTGCGATCTTTTACGTAACGAAGCCATTCGGAAATAAACTCAACGTTCTTTTCGGTTTTCATCCAAACAGAAAAAGCAGCGTGAAGCATCCGGGAGTTCCAATAATACGGTTCATCACATCCCATTAAAATAAAACAATCTCGCTTCGTCCACATAGAATGCAGATGTGGCCCGTAAATCCGTGACGGTTCAAACAACATCCGGTTATCCTTTGAAGTCTGCACAATCTCAAACAACGGATCAAGACAGTCTATTACCTTCATTCCTGCATCGGTGTATAGAACTATATCACCGTCATCAGCAAGTTTCAAAGTCATCAGGATGATGTATGGCTTCCAAATCCAAAAACCTGCTCCAATAGGATTTGACAAAATATGTAAATTTTCCTGCCAGAAATTATCTATGTGCAAATCATCAGGAATATATGGAATAAATACATCAACCTTACCAATATCATAAGCAGTTTGTTCCAAAAGATCAAGACTTTTAAACCAGTCCTTAGTTGAGTATGATATGTGAATTTTTTTCATACCCGTGCGACTAATATGTCATTTGGAACATAACCATTCTCATAAGTAAACTTGTAATCAGGATTGACCTCAAGACATTTTCTGATTATTATCTCTGTGTCAAAACCCTGAACTGCCACGCTCCAGTTGCGAAGGTCGTCAATCAGTAAAATATGTGTCTTGATATGATGCCGCCCGATAGCTTCGAGTTCCTGCAATAACGGCGATTCAAACTGTCCCATTGTTGTACCCTCGCCGGCATAGTGACCATCGAGCCAGAAGGTAACAGGTTCGTTAATTTTATTTAACAATTCATCCAATACCAAATGAGAATCACCAAATACGAGATGAACATTCGGATAGTCTTTGTACCTGTTAAGGCAATATTCCCAAAGTTCCTTTGATAGTTCTATTGAGTAGATCGTTTCAAATCCTGCAAGCAGAGCCTCACGCACTCCGTCACCGTAATATGTGCCGGTTTCAATGAATACCGGATTCAGGTACTTTTGGAATAATTCTTTATTTGAAGTTTGGTACATTATTTGCCATATTTTTTGACCTCATCCAGAACTTCCGTGCTGCCGTTCTTAATTGCCTCGTTCAGTTTCTTATCAATAGCTGACTTCAGGTTGCTCCGTAGGATTGCCAAACGAACATTGTCACCGCTTAACTTAACAATCAGATCAATATCCTCTTTTGTCTTATCCGCTTTCCTGTCGAGTTCAGAAGTCTTTTCAAGAAGCATATAAAGTTTAACATTGATCGTAATTAACTTATCAATTAACTCACTGAAGGTTATTAGTTCCATATTATCCATTTTAATCTAAAAATCGGTTGTTCATATTCTTTCGGGCGAACGTACCGATGATAATTCA
>CAYSHN010000271.1:2643-5337 GCA_964430815.1 uncultured Calditrichota bacterium
CCGGGATCATCAGTAAGAATCTGCAAGTTGTTAATAGTGCTATAAAGTCTGCAAATATTTTCAATATGTAACGCCGAGCAATGCTGAATACCGAACAGAAAAATGTTATCATACCGTTTAGCCAATTCCCTGACCAACCCGTAACAAGTTACATAGTCACCAAAACCATAATGTGTGCATAGATACAGATTCATAAATCAGGTGTTACTAAATGCTTTGCCCTGTATTGTCCCGTTGTCCGCAGGTACATAAAAAACGCTCCAGTGTCATCATAGAGCTTCTGGTCAAACTCGAAAGACTTAACACCGTAGTGATACTGGTGAAATACAAAAGGGTCATCAACTATTACAACCCTTAATCCTAATGTGCGTACCTGATGAACCAAGTAGTTGTCTTCCCACCCCAAACCCATAGTAAACTGCTCGTCAAAGCCGTTTATCTTCCGCAGGTTGTCAGTAGTAATAGCAGCACAGAAATGCAGTGCTTCCGACCTGTAACGAGAGTGATTGTACCAACCACTACCACCGTTGGCTGTTGCCGGAAATTTAATCAAGTCCTGTAAATCAACGTCCTCGCCCGCACCCAGGGAGTAACAGCCAAAAGTCAAATAGTTATTATTTGTCAGGTGTTTGAAAACATAACCAAGGATATTGCCTTTATGATAGCACTCCGGGTTTTGAATGATCACATAATCAGGATTGCTTTTCAGAGCCTCGTTAAAACCGAGATTGAATACCGGCGCAGGATTGACCCACTTCTTTTGGTCAAGTTTCAGGACTATAACCTCAAATGGAAGTTCAGGGAGTTGTATGTCATCAGGGGAATTGTCGTCAACTATCACAACATTAAAATCTTCAGGATTGTATTGCCGGAATGAATCGAGAGTTTTTAAAAGTTGCTTCTGGCGTTGGTAATACGCCATAACGATTGATAGTTTCATTAATTTTTAAGCCAAAGAATGTTATCTTCTATCTTATCCGCTTCAATAGTTGTAATCAACTTGCCAATCACTTTACAATAACCAAACCCGTATTGGTTGCAAAACCGTTCTGCATCTTTTAATGTAACACCCGGGACGTTAGGCCCAGCCCAAGTTTCAAGTTCACCGGTCTTCGGATTTATTGCTTCAATTGATGTCAGCCAAAGGTACATATTGTAAGTATTAAAAAATAGGGGGCTGTATGTGAAAATAACCAATTAAACTGACAGAGAGATGAAAGCCCCCTACTTTTAAAAATGCAATTTATATAATTTATTCCTATTTGATAATAATGTTTTTTGTTTTTTATTAACAATATTATTACTTTCCAAACCCCGTTACCTTAAAAGGCTTCAGACATGGTGCTATTTCAATATCCTGGAAACCGAGTTCGTCATCACCTTTTCGTATAAGATAAGTTACTGATTTATGCCGGAGTAGTATCCCTGAAATCTGGCGTTTCACATCCGGTTCGGTCTTGATAATTACCGAATCTCCGATATTGAATTTTATCTCGATGGTCTTTCTCAATTGAATATCTTATTTTTGATCAGTGCAAAATTCACGACAACAAAACTACCCACCTCATCAATTTCAACCCGGCAGATGCCATGATTCCAGTTGTTAATCCTTTTCCATTTCGGATGAGGGTCTGAGAGATGTCCGGTCGACCAGGTAGTTATTGTCTTGCCGTCAATTCCCTGTTCGGTGTGTGAGCTTGTACGGTGCAGGTGCGAACATATAGCACTCTTGTAAGTCTTCAGGAAAAGGCTTCTGGCAGGATTGACAACTGCATATTTTAGACCCACCTCGTGACCGTGAATAATTGGCAGCCTTCCGGCATAGACTATTCTTTGGTCTTTGATCACCTGCACACCGAGTTCATTACAAGCAAGAATCTTATCAAAATCAAAGGCTGGCACACTAAGAAACTCAGGCGCACGACTGATCATTATCTTTTCGTAACGCTCCTCGTGGTTGCCTAACTTGAAATATATTCTGTTCGACACGTGGCGTTTAAGAGTTATAATAAAATCCTTAAACGCTTCTATCTCCTGTTCAAAGTTCCTGTAACGTGGGTCAGGTTGAAACCTGCTCAACTGGTAGCAATCCATAATATCGCCGTTTAGGAGAATCGAATCAGCTTTCTTTTTTATAGCATAATTGATTGATTCATCCAAGGCCCAGATATTATGATACGGAAGATGAACATCAGATAGTACCAACAGGTTTTTTACGTCTGGTGGTAATACATAATGTTCAAACGACTCCTCAAACGATTGAGGCCATTCATACTCTGTATTTCGCATATTTTTTATCTTTAAGTTTATAAAACTCTTTTAATCCCTGCGCACCCCGCCTCCTGCGAATCATACTTCTTGCAATATCTACCGTGAACAATCTCGGATAATCTTTATAAAGCATCCTGGCAAGTGTCAGTGAAGGCGCATCAGGGAACTTATCCAAAAGATCATTTACAATTTTACTCCTAATTTCAAGATAGGGTGTCATTTTTTTAAATCACATTTTTCAAATATAAACTCTCGTTTCTCTATCAAGTATAAGAATCCGTCATTATCTTCAAATAAGATAAACTTCTTTTCAATAGACTTGATTGTACCAAAGCAGTTTATGTGAGTAACAAAGTCTTTCTTGTTCTGCGGAAATGTAGCATGACCAAAGTCATTTATATTATATTCACTCATTTATTTGTT
>CAYSHN010000272.1:0-5335 GCA_964430815.1 uncultured Calditrichota bacterium
ATGATCGTAATTTTGTAAAAAAGGCAGTCAATTGGGCTTTGCGTCATATCGGGAAACGAAATCTGCAACTGAATAAAGCAGCGATAAAAACAGCCAGAAACCTTCAAAAGAATAATTCTAAAGCAGCCCGTTGGATTGCTAATGATGCACTACGGGAACTCACCACAGACCGGATACAGAGAAAATTAAAGTAGATTGCCATTTATACTTATCATTTTTTGTAAATATTATAATTTCTCCCTTACTTAACTCACTGTTTTAAAAGAACTTGCAATTTGTATAATTATTTTCAAAAGAAATGACAAAAATATTTTTGTTAATTACTTGACAAAATATATTTTGTCATATATATTTTCATTAGATACCAGTTAACAGGGAGGTAGTATGGAGGTTATGGCACTAAAAAGTATTCCCTTATTTTCTGATCTGGCAGATGCTGAACTGCAAGCGATTCATGCTCATTCCTGTCGTCAATTTCATAAAAAAAATACAATGATTTTATTTGAAGAACAGGTTGATTCAAAATTATTTGTGGTGCTGAAGGGTAGAGTCAAAGAGACCGGGATCAGTGAAGATGGGCGAGAAGCAATCTTTTCATTCTATGCCGAAGGTGATTTTTTCGGTGAAATGGCTATTTTCGGAGACCAGGTCCGAGACACCAATATTGTGACCTGTGAAGATTCCTATATTCTGTCCCTGCATCATGAGTATCTGCAACCTATAATTAAAGAATGTCCGGGGATTTTCATTAATCTGCTCAAGGAGCTGACCCAGCGTTTACGGCGGAAAGGTGAGCACATTAAAAGTCTGGTTTTTCAGGATGCTACAGGTAAGTTGGCGAACACGTTATTGCAGTTTGCTGAAAATCTTGGCGATCTCAATCGCGGCTTGGTTGAAATCACTCGCCTGCCTGCACAAAAAGATATTGCCAGCATGGTTGGCACCAGCCGGGAAACAATTTCCCGCTCTTTGCGCTTTTTAATTGAAAAAGGGTTCATTACCAAAAATCGCGGCAGGCTGGTCATATGCGATTATGCGAATTTCAGAGCCAATTTTGTGTAGTGTATAGAGTTCTTGATGGTCATTAAGTTTTTTTGCTTCCTGCCGATCTTTATTGGTAACTTAGGGTTGTTTTAACCTATCAAATCAGGGACCATGCTTTATCACAACTATAACATACTAAATATCTATAATCCAGCCAATCAGACTAAAAGGGAATTACTGGAAAATTTCGTAGTTCGCCTGCGTGAATTTGAACATCTGGCCAATCAAATTAAATCGGATAAGATGAAAAATCCACCGCGGCATTATCTGCTGTTGGGACAACGCGGCAGTGGTAAAACCACCCTACTGTTACGCCTGTACCATGAAATCTATGATGCACCGGAAGTAAATCAATGGCTGATCCCTATACGCTTCGATGAAGAACAGTATCATATACGCACCGTCTGTAAATTATGGGAAAATGTCGCCCTGCAACTGGCAGAAGAAAAAGATGAAGGATTTTATGGCCTTTATGAAAATTTGCAGAACCATATTGATGATCCGGATTACCCGCAGAAATGTTATATTTATCTAAAGGAAGCCCTGCACCAGCAGAATAAGAAACTGATCCTCTTTATTGATAATCTTGGAGATATGCTCAACAAATTTGAGAGTGCAGAGCAACAACAGTTGCGGGAGATTCTGATTAACGACAATGATATACGTATTATCGGTAGTTCCTCATTTACACTCGATTACTATGCACCTGTCTCAAAGCCACTTTTTGACTTTTTCAAAGTGATTTTTCTGAATGGACTGGATCAAAAGGAGACCATCAACTTACTGTTGAAACTTGGTGAGTATTACCAGCTGGATTCGATTAAGGAAATAGAACAAAACGAACCCGGGCGAATTGAATCATTACGCCGGTTAACCGGTGGCGTTCCACGTACCATTGTGCTGCTATTTGAAATCTTTGTTGATAATGAAAGCGGGGATTCCTTTCGTGATCTGGAAATAATATTGGACCGGGTGACTCCCTTGTACAAACACCGTATGGATGATCTGTCGGCCCAACAACAGGAAATCGTACACACCATGGCCATGAAATGGGATGCCGTGGGTGTCAGGGAAATTTCCAGAGATATTCATATGGAGAGTAAGGCGGTATCGGCACAATTAAAACAACTCGAAGAAAACAGTGTTGTGATTAAAATTCGTACCAGGATCAAGAATCACTTTTATCAGATTAATGAAAGATTCTTCAACATCTGGTATTTGATGCGCTATGGCCGGCGCAAAGAAAGAAATAAAGTTTTATGGTTGGTAAGGTTTCTGGAAAACTGGTGCAGCAAAGAAGAATTGGTTCTGCGGGCCGAGAGACATCTACAGGCTTTGAAGTCGGGGGTTCTTTACGAGAAACACGCCCTGTACATGACCGAAGCACTGGCCGGTACATCCATTCCAGACGAATTACAATATAATTTGATCCTCGAAACCAGAAAATTATTGAGCGAAAAAAATAAGGATCTGATCAATGAACTTACAAAATCAGATCGTGAACTTTATAATGCTTTTACCCATAATTATGCTGAAAAAAAATATCAGGTGGCGCTGCGGAATTTACTGGATATTCGAAGTAAAACTGACTTTGTGGACGGCATGATCGGTTTCCTGTATGAAATGTACTTGAATGACATCGTCAAGGCGGAAGAATATTATCTCTCGGCGATTGCTAAAGGTAATACACGGATGATTTTCAATCTGGCTAATCTGTATGATACCGGATTCAAAGATCCGAACAAGGCCGAAACACAATATTTACTGGCTTATAAAAAAGGGAATATCGAGGCCATCTTCAGATTAGGATTGTTATATGAGAGCAAATTAAAGAATTTTAAGCAAGCGATTAACTGCTATACTCTGGCTGCTGACAAAGGCAATGGCGACGCTATGAATAACCTGGCCTTGCTATATCAAAAGATCTTTAAGGACTATGATCAGGCGATCCACTATTATGGTCTGGCAGTGGCAATCGGACATATTCAAGCTATGAATAATCTGGCCTGGCTGTACTTCATCAAAAAAATAAATAAAACGGATGCCCTGCAATTAATGACCCAGGCTGTAAGCAAAGAAGATGGACCGGTAAATGAATATGTTTTTACCATGATTTTATTGTGGAATAATCGTTTTGAGGAAGCTTTACAACGTGCTCGTGAATTCATTAACCAGGAAGAGATTCTGACTAATTTCAGTGCGGGTATTGAACCTTTTCTCATGCTGATGATGGCCAAAAAACGGTTTGACTATCTATACCGGCTGTTTACCGAAAACCATTATGATATTAAAGATAAATACAAACCGATCTACTATGCCCTGATGTATTTCATGCAGGATTCCATACCAGATGAGTACAAACGCATGGGCACCGAATTAAAACAGACGGTCGACGAAGTAATCGATCAAATTTACCAGATGGCCATTGATTATTCTTAAACACGCATATATCTTATAAATCCGAAAATAAATTTAGTTCTTTCAGCGTTGTAAACATGTAAATTAAATCCGTATGAATTATTTATTTTGTGTTGGAGGAGATTAATGAAATTCGGAATGATGGCGATTTATCTGGCTCTGGTAACTACAATTGTATCAACTATATTCTATATTCAGCATGCCTGGAAAGAACAAAATAGTACTATCCGTGAAAAGAAAAAATCGACAGCGAAATCTGAGGCCAGTTTACATAGTGCCCGGCTGACTTATTATCTGGCCTGCAGTTTGATATCCATAGCAGTTCTTTATCTCTTTTACCTGATCGTCAGCCATAATTTTCAGGTTAAATATGTGTACCAGTATAGTTCACGTGATTTGCCTTTCAGTATTTTACTCTCCACCTTCTGGGCTGGACAGGAAGGTTCGTTTTTACTATGGACACTGTATACTGCCATTATGGGTCTAGTGCTGATCAGAACCAGTAAAGTGTTCGAGAACGTTTCCATGGTGCTGGTGAATATTGTGCAAATCTTCTTTTTGCTCTTATTGATACAGGCCAGCCCCTTCCGCTTAATGGACGAACTTCATGCCGATGGTGCCGGTTTAAATCCACTACTGCAAAATTTCTGGATGATTATTCATCCACCTATACTTTTTATCGGTTATGCAGCTATCACTTTTCCCTTTGTCCTGGCCCTTGCTTCCTTAGTAAAAAAAGAATATGACTTGTGGATACCTTCGGCTATACCCTGGACTATCTTTTCAGCCTTGACCTTAGGGGCTGGTATTATTATTGGTGCATTCTGGGCTTACGAAACCCTGGGCTGGGGTGGCTATTGGGGCTGGGACCCAGTCGAAAATTCTTCGCTCATTCCCTGGCTAACAATCCTGGCTTTGTTACACGGTCTGATTATTCAGAAAAGGGGTGGTGCCCTTAGACGAATAAATTATTTGCTGGCTATCCTATCGTATCTACTGGTCGTATATGCCACCTTTCTTACCCGCAGCGGGGTATTGGCAGATTTTTCGGTTCATTCCTTCAGTGACCTGGGCATTAACTCTTTCCTGATTGTGTACATGATCGTTATGCTGGTAATAAGTTTCTGGATATTCTCGATACGTTCAAGACCGCTGGCTAGACAACCGATCGATCTTTCAACCCCTAACCGTGAGAACGCTCTGGTGGTAAGTCTGTGGCTTTTCTCGGCCGCTGCCTTATTGACATTTATTGGTACTTCTTCACCACTCATCACTGGTCTGCTGGGTCAAGCTTCTCAGGTAGATACCTCATTTTATAATAAGATGAATCTACCCGTAGGTATACTTATGGCACTCCTGTTGGGTATAACACCATTCCTGTATTGGGCAGAAAAGAATGTGCAAACTATCCCCCGGCGCCTGATAGTTCCGGTTTTATTCGGACTGATCGCTGCGCTTGTGATCTATATGACAGGTTTACGGGAATTTCTGCTAATCCTGTTTGTTTTTTCTGCAGTTTTTGCCGTGGTGACCAATCTGATTGTTCTGTTCAGGCAATGGCGGGTGAACTGGCAATCCACTGCCGCGCCACTGACTCATTTTGGTGTTGGCATCATTTTTATCGGAATTATCGTATCGGGTAACTTTGCCCAGAATGAGCAAATTATATTACCGAAAGACCAACCAGTAGAGGTACTCGGTTATCAATTAACGTTTCAAGGCTTGAACCAAGTGTCGGGTGGCAAGAACATCGCTATTATTCGTATGAGCAATGGTAAGCAGGAACGACTGGCTAAACCCAGACTCTATGTCTCGGCTTATGATCGTCAGTTAATGCGTGAACCACATGTCGTTGCCGGATTTCTATATGATC
>CAYSHN010000273.1:0-5334 GCA_964430815.1 uncultured Calditrichota bacterium
GATAAATTGTAAGTGATTTCTCAATATCGTTATAAACTGATCTTACGGTTCCTGCTGTTACTGCATCATCTGCTGTAATTATTGGATAGAAGAAATAATCAGGACTGTAAATAATTGAGATAAGTTCTCCTAAAATGTTTGTTGGCGATCCCGGAAATGTCTTAATATGAATGCCGTCGTCTTCAAAATTTACTCTTATATTACTATTTGAAACACCCGATGCTTAATAAATCGTCCTTGGTGTAATAAAGAACTCTCCACCAGGGTTGGTATAGGTATAAGTCACGTCGTAGATTCCGTTTGAACTCTGGACACCGCCTATTGTTATTGATGGATCTCCGGTAAGTCCTGATCCGGTTAATGTGTACCCTGCGGATGATTGTACCCATGTGCCATAAGACCCTATTATACTGGTTGTCGGTACTGAAATGTTGGCATCGTAACCGCTCGAATTGGTATAATTCTGTCCCATTAATATAGTTTGGGTTGTTATTCCTCCTCCATACACAACAACCTGTCCGGGAATTGTCCCGGTGCCAAGATTCCCCAACGTTATATCGCCGGATGCAACCATATTGAATATACCGGTAATTGCTGTGACTACTGCAAAGAAAATAAGAATTTTGTGGAAATATTGTTCCCGCGTCATGGGCCTATCCTCCTTTTGGGAAGAAAATGAACAGGAATACCCCAATCATTATAATGGCAATTACATATGATAAGGGAATAAAACCAAATGCACATGAAATCAGAAATCCAAATGCCCCTCCTGCAATAGATCCCATCCCGTTAAAAGGTGCGCCTGGAGAATATGCGGAACCACTCCACCCACCTACACAGAAGCCAAAGAAGACAAATAGAGCTGTAAGTGTAATACCAATATAGCTAGGCAAAACACCTGCAGATTCTAACCCGTTTGCCAGCGGCCCCCAGAACCCGGTATAATTCCCGCCGGGCCCTGGTGTCCCTGATACAGTGGGGATAATTGGTAATGTCGGCGGGATATACGGCGTGGGGGTTGCAGTTGCTAATCTGGTCAGGTCAATTATAGTAAAAACATCTGCCCCGGAACCGGATGAAATAGACTTAGACCCTGATATATATCCTGACTTAGATGCCGTAATGGTGATAATCGTATTATTCGTTACTAAAAATGTAGCTGTTCCCCCAGCACCAGTATATCTTGTATCTGTTATCCCTGTCCCGTTTTCAAAGATATAAGTATTAACACCTGACAGGCTGTAACCCGTGGATGAATCGTAAACAGCTACCATCAGATTCACTTTACCTACAGGTGGCGGTATTGTATAGGGGTAAAGCGGTAAATTGTAATCTCCGCCCGGTATTGCACCTAGCTCTTGGGAAGGAGAATATATGCCAGGATATGAGCCGTATACATCTATAGTATGGCCGATAAGAACATCAATAATAAGTCCCACTGATGATGAAGTCCCATTTACCCATGTGCTGTTCTCCACGTCTCGTAACGAGAGGGTGGCGCCCGTTATAAGGCCGCCGGTATTCCCGTTTTTAGCATATACGCGTGTCCGTACATACCCGGCAGGAGGACCTGTTGGGGTTGGTGTCACAGTAGGAATTGCTGGTGCAAACAATATAGATGAATTAACATGAGAGGGTTTCGAAGTTGTTACGCCAATGATGATCGGCGTAGTGAATATATCGAATGTGAAATCGAGCAAGGAAGTGCCGTTCTGAGAAGTAATTATGGCACCACTCGTGGCATTGTATACGAAGACCTGCGAGGGATATGTTTTCGTACCGTCGTTCTTTTCTATCACACCATGCATTCCGATCCCAACGGGGCTCTCTATAGAATATCCATTCCAAAAGTCTTCTTCCTTATTGGTAATGTATCCATCAGAACCAGAAGCAACACATGGCGCAGCGGGTACACCGGTCCCGAAACAGGCGCCACCTGTAGCAAGTTCTACATATCCACCAGACCAACCTTCATACTCCCAATGGTAGAGAGCGGTCTTGTCGTAAGAGAGGTTGATCGACTGGATGCCGGTATACCCATGCAGGTTGTTCCAATTGGAAGTCTCTACATACTCATACCCACCGACAAGATTTCCAAGAATATCATACGAATTGGTATACCCAATTGTCCCGGTAAAGATTGTAGTGGTGCCTATCGTTCCCGTAACCGTCGTCTGGGCGGAAGAGGTTGACGGGACATCAAACCTCATTCGAGCGGGGACATCAGAGAACTTCACGAGGATGTGAAAGCCGTAAAGGTTCTGTATCGCCGTTGTATAAATAGAATCGTAACTGAACCAATTCAAGCCACCGGCATGGGGAGAAACACCATGAGTACTAATCCATCCGGATTCTGTAACGCTTCCATTAATCACTTCTGCTGTAACAGGTACAAACAATCCCGTAAATGATAGTAAGATAAAGATACTTAAAACAACAACAAATTCCTTTTTCATATAAATTCCTCGTTGAAACAGACAACCGGTAGTGAGCCGGTTAGTATGCGAAAAACCAAAAACATCGGGCAAGCAACAATAAAAATCATTAAAATGGTTGGGGGAGGTGATTTCCCCCGTTTTTGTAGCAGGGAAGGAGCTATCACTGTGCTGCCCCGCTTCTGAAGTGCTTTACAAGGCCGATGATCACGACTGCCAGGGAGACGGTCGGGACTACACCCCAGATGAGGATGTTGGTCACGCCCCAGCCGGATGTGTTGGTTCCAAAGAAGATCGGGAAAGCGATCGTACCAACAAGGATCGCAAGAACAAGAATTGCAATAGCAACTTCAATTACGGTGCCGCTGAGAGAGTTAGCCTTCATGTACCTTCTTGCAAGGATTCGCGCTTCGTCAAACATGTCTTATCACCTCTCGCAGCGTTTGATAAGTAGTAATTGCTATATTTAATATATAATTCTTTTGTATCTTACTGGTAACCTCCAGACCCGCCAAGAGTGTATGCATATTTTGCCCGGTTATACATTGCAGTCAGGAATGCCAGTGCAAGCACCAGGGGGATGAGGCCCCATACCAACACAGTATACGTGTCAAATCCGGCAGTAGACACCGCCATAAAGGTAGGGATCGTTACTTTACCAATAAGGACTGCAGCAAGAAGGGTTGCAATCCCCAGGTCGATTACAGTCCCGATCAGTTTTGCTTTTATTAACGTCTTCATAGTAGTGCACCTACGTATGCTTTTTCTGTATTTAAGCAATATATACTTATCCCCCACCTATCTCTCGTTCACGCTCATATTGTAATGAGTTGGGATCAATTTTTGGTGTTTTCTCAATGTGTGGGGGTTTGATATACGGGTCTGTCTGCCGTGCCGCACGCGGAGGTACATTTGTAGTTGTCACATGACGGGGGATTACACGGGGGTTTGCAGGGTTGTCATACAGAGGGCGGTGTTGTTCCTTTTCGCGCTTTGCCTGCTCATCCCGTTTTCTCATAGCCTCTCTGTGTTCATGTGCTGCATTCTCCCTCTCGAACTCTTTTTTTCTTATTTCCTTCACGGTACTCTTTCTTTCTGCTTTTGTTTCCTGTTCTATTCTCTCTTTTTTCATTTTTGCATCGGTTTCAAGCATCTGTTTTCGTTCTGCTTCGCGCTGGACAGCCCGATCTTTCCGGTGCCGCATGTAATTTTCAAAAAGGCTTGGTCCCTGCGGTCTTGATCTGTAAGATCCGCTGCCGTGATTTACTGGATATATAACAGGTTTAGGTATTCTTCCAAGGTAGTTACCGCGTCGTCTGGGTGCAATGGGGATATATCTGCCGTCCGTTTTTACATATCGTGTCTTTGGTTTATATCCCCCGGCTGTTGCAGGCCGTATTTGGGGTTTTTTGCGCGTTCCAATTGCAACAACCCTCCAGTTCCCTTCGGTGGTTTTCCTTGAACGCACCAAATATCCCGATCTGTGCAGGTTTTTCAAAAGTCTTCTTTTTTCTATTCTGGTTTTGGCTGTAAACGTGCCATCCCCATTATCAGTGATCCCTTTCCAATTAAACCCGCCCTTTCCCATATTATAGAAATACGTGGTATAGGTTATAAAGGTTAGTATGAGAATAGTGCTGGTATAACGTATTTATATTTTGATCGTGGGTATTTGTCACGACTTCTGAAAATACCCACGATCTATTGTATCCGAACTCAAGGCAGGAGGAAACTATTTTCCAACAAAGGTGTGCACGCTTTCTGAAATGTCAGATCCTCGCCCGCAGCGATTTTAGCAGGGTCATCACCGAATTTACCATAATATCCTTATTATTACTACCGCTATAAAGGTTCCTAACCCGTAATACCACCACGGCCAACCCTCATCTTTTATTTCAGGTATAGCTGTTGTTGGTACGGGTATAGCTGTTGTTGGTGTGGGTATAGATGTTGTTGAGATAGGGGCCTCTGTTATTGTTGGTTCCGGGACCGGGGGGTTTGGGTCATATATTACGTGGAACATGAGATTATTATCAGAGAGATAAGGTTGGTAACCTGGTTCAATCTGCCCTTTCTGATAGGGTTTCTGAAAACAGCCATCCCACTGATACCAGTCGCCAACTTTCCATCCATCTGAGGGGTTCAGGGTCACGTTTTTGGGGTTTACTCTGCCGTTTGTCAGGATATAACTGGTATTTATTACCGTTGTAGGCGTGCATGTTGTCCCCTGAATTCTCCAGTCAGACCACCAGGCATACGCTTTTGAGACACCGGATACGTGCGTAAGGTCGTAGGTTCTGCCGAGGGCAAGAGTATGTCCAGGCAGAACAACTTTTTCGTAAATGTTGTTTATAGGGGTGGTGTTTGAAAAATACAAGGTGGATTCGTTCATTATTGCGCTGGCAGGGGGCATTGCGGAAATACCTAATAAGAGTATGATTTCGATTATTTGTGCGGTCTTTTTATTCATGTGTTTATTTCTCCTTTTTTTCTTCCTTTTTTGTTATTTTCTCGAAATATTTTCGACACTCAGGAAGGCAACCGAAAGAATATTTTAATGCCATCATTTGTTTACACATCTCTTTCGATTCTTCTTTTAAAATATCAATTTCTTTTTGAACTTTTTTAGGCAGTGGTTTTTCTTTCTTTTTTGTTGTGATCTTTTCTTCCAATTTGTCCGCGCAATCTTCGCAGATGATACGCTCTCCGGAAGTATCGTCTCCGTTTCCGAGCGTGCCACAAATGCGGCAGTATGTCATGGCACGGGCCTCCCCTCTTCTCTCCAATGCTTATCAGAGCAGTCCGGTGCGTGACATCGTTCGCATTTCCCGCCAGCACACCAGCACGAGTTTTGATAAAAGTGTTTGCTTGTCGGGTTGAGGGTTGCCGTGACTTGGTG
>CAYSHN010000274.1:0-5322 GCA_964430815.1 uncultured Calditrichota bacterium
TTTTTAACTGCCCTGCTAAGAATTCCAGTTAACCTGAAGGGGTTTCATTATGGCAATTGTAGACCCTTTCGGGGTATGCGTCCGACACATGACTGTTCTGATAAAGTTGCGGCCCTGCCCTACGATGTGATCAGCAGTCAGGAAGCGCGTAAACTTGCTGCCGGAAATATGTATTCTTTCTATCATGTCAGTAAACCGGAAATTGATCTGGATCCGAATATCGATCCATACGATCCACAGGTCTACCAACAGGGCGCCAAATATTTTCAAAACTTGATCGAGCAGAAAGTTCTGGTGCAGGATAAAGAACCCTGTTTTTATTTATACCGCCAGGTGATGGGTGAACACAGCCAGACCGGATTAGTCGCCTGTGTCTCGGTAGAGGAATACACTGATAATAAGATAAAAAAACATGAACTGACCAGACATGACAAGGAAGATGACCGCTTGAAACATATTCTGGCCCTGAGATCGCAAACCGGTCCTGTATTCTTAACCTATCCGGCTGCGGAAAAAGTGGACGGAATCATTAAAAAATTGGTGGCCCGTAAACCCGTTTATCATTTTACCAGTGAAGATCAGATTGAGCACTCTTTCTGGGTGATCAACGCAGAAGATAGCATTAAGGAGATACGAAAACAGTTTTCTAAAATTAAACACCTCTATGTGGCCGATGGGCATCATCGCTCAGCAGCTGCAGCCAGAGTTTGTGAGCTGCTGAAAAAGAAAAATCCTCGACCTCATGATCACGATGAGTACAATTTCTTCCTGGCAGTTATTTTTCCTCATGACCAGATGCAAATATTGTCCTACAACCGGGCCGTCGCTGATCTGCATGGCTTGACTCCGGAAAAATTCCTGAAAAAAATCAGTGATAAATTTCTAGTGCGTGATTATTCCGATGCCGAAGGTTACCAGCCAGCCGTACGACACGATTTCGGCATGTACCTGGAAGGAATGTGGTACCGGCTCTCAGCCATACCCGGTAGCTGGAAAGAAATCGATCCAATTGAACGACTCGATGTCAACATTCTATACCATAATCTTTTAAAACCTGTCCTGGGGATCGGTGATCCGCGTAAAGATAAACGGATTGAGTACATTGGCGGTATTCGCGGGCTGGATGGTCTGAAGACGCGGGTTGACAGCAGCGAAATGGCAGTAGCTTTCTCTCTCTATCCTACCAGTATCGAAGATCTGCTGCTGATTGCCGATGCCGGCGAAATCATGCCACCTAAATCAACCTGGTTTGAGCCCAAACTGCGTGATGGATTGGTAATGCATATGCTGGATTGACCGAGATGGAATTAAGATTGGAAATCTCCTGAAGCAGCAACGTGGAGAAGTTCGCCGGCAAAAAGAAAATTACTTTAAAATAGCCCGTAATAAGATCAGAAATCCTTTTCTGACATTTTTTATCAACTGCAGATTATTTTTTGCATCATCGTAATTGGCATTTAACTCTACCGCTTTATCAAATTCATCCACCGCATTCAAAAACAGATTACGGCATTGGATCATATGAATGGTACCGAGTTCATTCCAATAATCAGCAAAATTTTTTCGTTGATCGGATAAGCGGTTCATTCGTTTTTCATAGGAATCCAGTTCGTCAAAGGTCAATTCACGGCCACCATACATAAATTTAAGGAAGAAGGATTCCATTAATGGATCAAGCTCCAGGAAAGTCACCAACTTCAATTGCAGTGCTTCCAGCGAAGTTATAATACGGGTAATATCCCCTTTAGTGATCTCATCCAGTGTTTCGTTAAATGAACTTTGCCAGTCCTCATTTTTATAGCGCTCCAGGCTTTTTAATGATTTTATAAAACGCAGCACCCGCGAAGGAACAATGGCTTTCTCTTCCGGTTTGGTTTCATCAATGGTGCTGCGGAAGAGAGCAACCCCCAGATTAAAATTAGCTTCATCAAATTCCGGATTCTTTTTAAGTGCCTGCTGGAGAATGCTAATGGCTTTTTGATAATGTTTCAGAAAGGAAAGTACCACCCCGACACAGTTGGCCAGATCCGCATATTCAGAATTCAGTTTATAGGCCGTGATCAATATTTCGAATGCTTTTTCAAAATCATGCGATTTGATATATGTTTTCCCCAGGTGAATATAGGCGGGGATAAATTCGGGTTTTAAATCGATTACAGTTTGAAAGTTTTTCTGCGCTTCGGCCAGCAGGTCTTTGTAATAAAAAAGCAAACCTAGTTTATAGTGCGGGATATGTAAACGCAGCGACTTAATTTTTTTTTCAATAGTAAATAATTTGTTTATTTCTTCGATGGTTTCCTGATGCAATTCAGAAGCCATCGCCTTGAGATACTCATCCCTGGCCGTCAGGTCTGCTTCCTGGCGTAACTGGAAAGGCTGCTGGGCCGAAGTGACAAATTTTCCACTTTCAAAAATTTCACTCTGGATCAGATGTCTTTCGAGGATGGTACCGGTATGAATATGAAACTCGCGACCGTCGATATTCAGTTTACTGTGCAGAACAATGCTTTTCAAAATGTCTCCGCAATTACTAAATTAAAATATATTAAGGCTCAAACTAATATTCAACCGATTATTTCATGATTGAAACTTGATATTCCGGCAGAAAAGGCAATATTTATCACCATTTAAATCATATTAATTATCGTATTATTATTCTAAGATATAAATTAAATGTTTAGAAGATAAAAAGATGATAACTGATTCTTTTTTGCGCAGGGCTTCGTGTCTCCTTCGTGGAACTCCGTGACATAAAACAATTACATGAAGACCTACGGCGGAGAAACACGAAAGTCCACAAAGATAAAATCTGTATGTATCGTTTATGGAGAGACTAATGACTTTTTTGTGGTCGAAACGAGCAGTTGATCCAATTTATATTTCAGCACACTGGCGCTGAATGGTTTGGAAATAAAATCGTCTGCCGTGTTGAGCACCGATTTTTCACGCCGCTCCTCTTCATCCAGAAACATGTACATCACAATTATTTTTAAATCCGGGAATACAGATTTAATTAACTGCAGCTGTTGCAACTGATTGATCCCTGTGGTATCAATGTCTGTCAATAGTAAATCAACATGATATCGTCTGAGATGCGTATTTAAATCAGCAGGTTCAGCAAGAATGTAAACCTGGTATACATCTTCCAGATAAATCCGGATGCCTTCGGCCAGATCCGGATCGACTGCCAGTACCAGTAGTGACGGTTTTTTTTCAATTTGTTCACTCATAAGTCATCTAAATACAAAATATATGCCATGGAATTTAAATTCATAAAAACCATGCAATTTTGAATAATTTTATACAATTCTTTAAAAGTTTATGCACAAAAGACTTTTGAAACTGCGAAGTTAAGAATGGTAGGGATAGTATTCGCAATAATAAGAAAAGTTAACAAATACGTGGCAACTGCTCACCGGCAAGCATGTCAATCAATCTTTGTCCACCAATCAGTGTCTCCATGACCACTTTTCCTTTTGGCTGATCGACAACCTGACCGATAATACGGGCTCTTTTTCCGTAAGGATGACTATGGAGTATTGACAGGATAATCTCCGCTTTCTGCGGTTGGCAAAAAATAACAAATTTTCCTTCGTTAGCAACATATATTGGATCCAGCCCCAGAATTTCACATACTCCCTGCACTTCGGCTGCAACCGGCAGATCTTTTTCAAAGATTCTGATCCCCACCGCTGACTGTAAAGCGATCTCATTCAGTGTGGTGGCCAGACCACCTCTGGTCGGATCCCGCATAACATGAACATCCGGAATTTTTTTTAATATTTCAGCGACCAGAATATTCAACGGAGCGACATCGGATTGCAGACTCACATTTAACTCCAGTCCTTCCCGGCTGGCCATTACCGCTATGCCATGTTCGGCAATATTGCCATTGATAATAATTGCGTCCCCGCAGCAGGCATTGCACCCACTGAGAGAGATTCCCGGGCGACGCAGGCCTAGGCCGGCAGTGTTAATAAAAATTTTATCTGCAGCGCCATGAGGCACCACTTTGGTATCACCGGTAACTATCTGAATTTGTGCTTCAGCTGCTGCTTGCTGCATGGAGTGCAGAATTTTTTTCAACTGATCAACCGGCAATCCCTCTTCCAGGATAAAACCAGCACTCAGATAGCGCGCCTGGGCACCCAGCATGGCCAGATCATTCACCGTTCCACATACCGCCAGTTTACCGATATCACCACCCGGGAAAAAAATGGGTTCCACTACATACGAATCGGTAGTAAAAACCACCTCCCCATCTAAGTTGCCGAGCACAGCTGAATAATCAAGTTGTTGCAGTATTGGATTCTGCAGAAAAGGAAAAAACAGCTCTTTGATCAGGCGGTGGGATAAACTGCCCCCACTACCGTGGCCTAGTAAGATTCGATCATCCTTCATGATTCAGATCACCTGACCTTCAGTTCATATTTATACCAGGCGGCACAAGTGCCTTCCGAGGAAACCATACAGGATCCCACCGGATTTTCTGGTGTGCAGGTAGTGCCAAACAAGGCACAAGCGGGTGGCTGCACGACTCCCTGCATCACTTCCCCACACCGGCAACCGATCGCTTCATGGCTGGGCTCAACCTTCACTGTAAATCTCTTTTCACTATTAAAACCGGAATAACGATCTTTAATCCTCAGACCACTGGCCGGTATTACACCCAATCCCCGCCAGGCGCTATCACTTACTTCAAAAACCTCGGCCATCAACTTCAATGCTGCCGGATTACCAGCACTGGTCGCTACGCGGGAGTACTGAATTTCTACTGCCGGTTTTTTGTCTTTGACCTGCTGCAATAACATGTGGATCGACTCCAGAATATCCAGCGGTTCAAAACCAGCAATTACACAACACATTCCATAGTCCCGGGCTAAAAATTCATAAGGTTTAGAACCAATAATAGTACTGACATGAGCTGGACAAATGAAACCGTTTAAATTGAGTTTACCGGTGCCGGCGATTGCTGCCATCGGTGCAGGCATGGTTTTATGTGCACAAAAAACTGTATAATTGGATATTCCGAATTCCCTGGCCTGTAGAATTGAGGCAGCCACAGTAGGAGCAGTCGTTTCAAAACCAACTCCCAGAAATATTACCTGTTCATCCTTATTCTTGCGGGCGATATCCAGAGCATCCAGGGTAGAATACACAATTCTGATATCCGCACCGGTCCCACGTTCTTTTTCAAGTGAACTGGTAGACCCAGGTACTCGCAGCATATCCCCAAAAGTAGTAATAATAACATTTTCCAGCCGGCTGAAAGCAATAGCTGTATCAAGATAAGTGTTGGGTGTCACACAAACCGGGCAGCCT
>CAYSHN010000275.1:0-5316 GCA_964430815.1 uncultured Calditrichota bacterium
ATCTGCGTAATAGACTAGAAACACAGATTGAACAACTTAAGGCAGAAGGTAAATCATGGCTGGAACAAAATGAACGGTTTAAAAATGCCAGCAAGGTTTGTGACCTTCTAACACCTATAACTAAGTACGTTCTGAGTGAATCGGCAAATAAAATATCCTATGATGCTCTGCAAATTCATGGCGGGGCAGGATATATGAAAGATTTTACTATTGAACGTCTGGTGCGTGATGCCCGCATCACAAATATTTATGAGGGTACTTCACAAATGCAAATAGTCGCGGCAACCGGTGAAGTACTAAATGATATCCTCGCTGACCATTTCGATCGGCAAGCTAAAAAAGTATATAAAGGTTCCCTGACCAAATTGGCCGGGTATCTAAAAGAGATTCGGGAAATATTTCTGGATTGCCTGAAATATGTCAATGATAAAAACGATCATACTTTTCATGATGTGGCAGCCAAGGATTTGGTTGATTTGTATTCTTATCTTTATACCGGCTATCTAGTTCTGGATGAAGCAGAAATCAATCGCCGGAAGATCTTTATCGCCGATCGTTACATTACCCGTTCCTTAGCCCAGGCGCGGCGGAATGCCGAATCAATCAAAACAGAACAATATAATGATCTACTGCATGCTGATGAGATACTTAATTGAGATATATCTTATTTCAGGGATATATTTTTAACCTGCCTGCGCCAATTTTTCAGTGCTGAAATATTTTACGAGATCAGGAAGTTAAATCAATTAGTATTAATGTGTAAACAGGAGATATTAGTGTGGGTTATGTAAAACCTGATTCTAAGAAAGACTATGCGCTGGTTCTTGGCGCTTCCAGTGGTTTTGGGGAAGCTGCCGTTCTGGAATTAGCCAGGCTTGGTTTTAACATTATTGGCGTGCATCTGGATCGCGGCAGTGGTATGACCAAGGTGGAACAGATCGTTCGTCAGATAGAAACAGCGGGGGTGGAGGCTTTATTCTTCAATCTCAATGCTGCGGCTGATAAAAACCGTGAACTGGTTCTTCAACGTCTGAAAGATCATTTTAAAATTAAAGATGTTGATGGTAAAATTAAAGTAGTTTTACATTCGCTGGCTTTTGGTTCATTAGCACCTTTTATTCATCAGGAATCAGCGCAAAGAATTTCAGCAAAGCAGATGGACATGACCATCAATGTCATGGCCAACAGTTTAGTTTACTGGATACAGGATTTAATGAACGCCGATCTCTTAGCCCGTGGAGCCAAGGTATTTGCTATGACCAGTTCTGGTTCGGTGCGGGTAACTCCTTATTATGGAGCGATTTCGGCAGCAAAAGCAGCGCTGGAATCACATGTCCGTCAATTAGCTTTAGAACTGGCCCCCCACGGTATTACCGTTAATGCTATCCGTGCTGGCGTGACTTTTACACCGGCGCTGCGTAAAATTCCCGGACATGAAACCATGATCGACCTGGCCCTCAGTCAAATCCCGTTCAAAAGGTTAACGGAGCCCACGGATGTGGCAAAATTTATTTCGGCCCAGGTACTATCCGATGAAAATTGGGCGACCGGTAATGTATTCAATGTGGACGGTGGCGAATTAACCGTGGCCTTTCATACACCATTAAAAAAAGAGGAATAAATAAGTAGAGGTTGCCAGGCTAGTCTGGATTATAGTTCGAAACTATTTTCCGTTTTCGGTAAAGGGCAATCCGGTAAATGTCCTGTTTTTTGATTTGATTAAATATCTCAGCAAAGGCCCAACCCACCTGTGCAGGTGCATGAGCATCAGAACCGATGGTAATCGGCAAGTCTAAACGCTTAATTTCCGGTAACCAGTCATAACCGGGATAACATTCCTGAACTTCCTTTCGCAAACCGGATGAATTAATTTCCAGAGCCATTTTATATTTCTTGAGCGCCTTGAGTGTCTCACTTACTTTCTCAGGAACGATCTGTAACAGGGAATGGCCATTCTTTTTGATAATGTCAATATGACCGAGAATGTCAAATAATCCGGTTTTAATTCCCGTTATTATTTCAGTGAGATATTCGCTATAAATATCTGCAATCGTTTTTTCCGGAAAATGATAGTGAAAAACCCAGTTTCCATTTGCCCAGTGTTTCACAAAATGTACCGACATGATCACCAGATCAAAGTCATACTGATTTAGAAATTTATCGAGATATTTTTCAAATCCCTGGTAGTAATCGGCTTCGATGCCGGTCAGAATTGTTAGTTCAGGATAGGCTGCCCGCGCCCGTTCAAGTTCCGTGATATATTGTTCCATCTGCCGGAAGGTCATCCGATGGGCCTGATCAAAATCAGCGGGAAGGGGTATATGGTCGGTAAAACATATTTCTTTTATACCGGATTGAATGGCCTGTTCTATGTACTCCGGAATTTCACCATCAGCATGTTTGCATAGTTTGGTATGTACATGATAATCTAACATATTTATATCTGGGGAATATTGCTCAGGAAATTTAACTTGGTAGGTTTGGCTTTGGATCTTTCTTTTAACCGAACCACAGCCTTACTAACTAATACCTGTTCTGACACTGCTGAAAATGGATCCGCACGGACGGTGCTCAGGTCATTTTATCCTGCTCACCGACATATTTATCTTTAGGAAAGAAGCGCAGATAAATTGTATCAGAAAAAGTAATGGCCTCTTTAGAATATGGATTTATTCCGCGCTGGTAAAATTCCTCATCAATGATCACCGACGCATCTTTCCAGGATGGCTGACCATTAACGTTATTTATAAAGGCAACAAAATCTTTCTCTTTTTTCTTGAATAATTTTTTAATGTATTTTTTACGGTCTCGTCCCGCAAAAATTATATTAAGATCCTGTAACGGCTTACCTGAACTGATTTTTTTAGCCACAAAATCGGCCATTTCCTCGGCTACACTGGTTTTTTTGGCTTTACTAACCTGAGCCACCTCCTCCTCTTCCTCTTCCTCCTCTTCCTCCTCTTCTTCTTCAACTGCTGGTTTGGTTACCATTTCACCAACTTCAATGGAAGCGACTTCTACCTGAGGTTTACTTTCTTCAATGGATTCCAGCTCTTCCATTTTCAGTTGAGGTTCTGGGGGAGTCTCTTTCACGACTTTTGGTTCTAAACTGGATAGATTATTATCCCGTAAAATTATCTCCAGTTCCGGCAAACCTATTTCTTTATAATCTTTGGCTCTAAGTTTTTCCATCAATTCCGTATAAACTTCAAGGTTCCGGTCGCGGAATGCGTGGAGCAATAAATCGACGTCAATTTTCTCCAGGGGAGTGCCAACGGCTTCTGAGACAAAAGCAGCGATGGTCTTGATGGTTTTAAGAGTAGTCTCGTATAAATTGGTTTTAAAAACGCTCTCATCAATCTGGGAAATTAATTTTTGAAACTGTTCCTGGGATATTTCACGCAGATACTTGGTATTAAAATAATCCGAAATGGCATTCTTGTAATACTCCAGGCGGAAGAAATACTTTAAAGTGTCATATACATCCATGGTGGATACGACCTGGCTATTCTTAAAAATGAATTGACTGAGGGTGCGATGGGGTTCAATCAAATAGTTCATTTCTAATTTGATCGCACGTTCCACCAACTGATTGAATTTGTTAATATGAAAACGGGAATTTTGTTTAAGAAAATCAAAGATCTGATCAATAAGTATTCGAACCTGGGGAGCATCATAATCAAACTGGTCGCTGGAACTGAATTTCCGCTCTTCTTCACGGATCCACAGTTCCACTTCCTGATTTAAAAAATGCTTAATGGATTCGGGAATATTTCGGCGCGTCAGATAAGCCAATGGTATTTCTTTCATATTCGGATCCGTGACCACTTCGTTCTTAACTTTTTTTATCAGGGCATCCACTAAATTCTCAAGCATATCGCTCCCCTTCTCTTAGTAAAACTTCGATCAAATTTATATTCAATTATTTGTATTTACAACTTTTAATTATACCGGCAGTAAACTGATCCAGATCTGGCGGTTTCTTGGACCGTCAAATTCACAGAAAAATATTCCTTGCCAGGTGCCCAGTTGCAAACGATCGTTTTCTACTGCAACCGTTAGTGCCGATCCGATCAAACTGGCTTTAATATGTGCGGCTGAATTTCCTTCCAGGTGCCGGTAATTATCATCAAAAGGAATTACCTTGTTAAGTTCCATCAGGATATCTTCCTTTACATCAGGGTCGGCATGTTCATTTATGGTGATCGCGGCAGTCGTATGTGGAATAAAAAGGTAACATAAACCTTTGTGAAATTTATGCTTAGCAATGAAATCACTTATATGCTCAGTAATATCAATAAATGATATCTGCGCCCTGGTCGCTATGGTGATTTTTTCCATCTTGTACCTATGTTTTCAACTTTTTCTTTTTGGCTGCCGGGAAAAGAATGTTATTTAGTATTAGACGATATCCAGGTGAATTCTTGTGCAAATTTAATTCAGTAGGAGGATCCCCCACCTGGTGTGTATAATCTTCGGGATCGTGGCCACCATAGAAAGTAAATGTCCCTTTACCACAATTGCCATGTATGTATTTAATTTCGTTACTATGCTCAATTTTGGCCATAATAGTGATCGCTGGTTTAATTTTCTCCTCCCGAAACATGGTAGTTTGCCCCATGAAACCTTTGATCACATTAACGTGATCCTGGGTAAGCATTGTTGGAACAGGATCATATTTAGCGGAAAATTCAAATAAGGTGAAATAATCGGTATCGGCGTCACGTACCCGGGGCATATAACTGGGCGGGGTATCGATGTCGCTGAATTCATAAATGTCGGGATCAGTGTAGAGTTTAAAATTTGTGAAAGCCAGCGTTTTTTGATAATTAATTTTATTCTGATAATTAGATTCAGGAGGATCGTAGTCAAAAGGTACATCGCAGATATCAATTCCCTCTGCCGCCAGGGCAATGTCCAGGGCATCGGTTGCTGAGCACATGGCGAAAAGAAATCCACCGCCTTCAACATACTTTTTTATTTCCCGGGCGACTGCTCCTTTTTCCTGACTGACTTTTTTAAAACCCAGTTCGGCGGCTAGTTTTTCATCCTGCAACTGTTGATTAATATACCAGGCTGCATTTTTAAAACTGAACCAGAATTTGCCATACTGCCCGGTAAAGTCTTCATGATGCAAATGTAACCAATCATATTTATCCAGAATTCCAGCCAACACCTCCCGGTCATATATTTTACTGAATTCTATCTCGGCATAATTAAGAACCAGTGTAACTGCATCATCCCATGGTTGAGCAGTAGGTGGACTATAGACAGCAATAGTCGGCGCTTTTTCCAGCAGAACTTTTTCCATATTGT